>NZ_JBEZFH010000135.1:0-20344 GCF_040649355.1 Sphaerisporangium sp. NPDC049002
GGCTTGCTTGCTCCCACGAACGGATGTCTCCTTACCCACCCTCGACACAGAGTTTTATACCTGTTTGCTACCTCTGTCTATTTTGGCAGGGAGGGGGACAATCAGCTCGGAAAGATCAAGTGCAGCGGGTTGGCTGAGGTGGTCGATGGATGGGCATGCTCGGCCTCTGAGGGGATCCGCAAACCGGATCGACGGCTGTTTGAGATCGCTGCGGGCCGGTGCGGGGCTTCCCTGGCCGATGGTGGGTGGATGGTCGGTGACAGCCTGGTCAAGGACGTGGGCGGTGGCCGCGCGGCTGGACTGCGTACGGTGTGGGTCAACCCCGATGGGCTGGTCGCGGACGGCGCGCAAGCCGATCACGAGGCCAAGCATGTCACAGAGGCTGTGACGCTGCTGGCGCGCCTGGATTGAGCGGTCGCTTGACGGACTATGAGTGGCAAAGGCGCTCCTCTCGTGGCCGATGGCGCGCACGGCGGCGCCGGCCGCGACCGGCCGGAGAGCCGCAGCGCGGGCGGCGACCGCCAGGCGCGCGGCGGGCCGCGAAGCGGACCGCCTTTAAATCAGTAAAGAAAATCTGAGCCCACTACACGCGGAGAGCGACGTGGCCGTCTGTCTGGCCGATGTCGCTGGTGATGGCTGAGGCCTCGAAGCGGTCGCCGGGTGCCTCGATCTCGGTGAATTCGAGTGGCCGGCCGTCGTGGCTAAGGGTGACGCGTCTGATGATCAGGAGGGGTGTTCCTACCGGCTCCA
The DNA here is from genome assembly GCF_040649355.1 of Sphaerisporangium sp. NPDC049002. Lineage (NCBI taxonomy): Bacteria > Bacillati > Actinomycetota > Actinomycetes > Streptosporangiales > Streptosporangiaceae > Sphaerisporangium > Sphaerisporangium sp. NPDC049002. The sequence goes on from NZ_JBEZFH010000135.1 coordinate 751, forward strand.
TGGACAGGTCAGCGTACGTGTCGCCGTAGGGCATGCGGGTGTAGACCGAGGTGGCCCAGCGGAGGGGACCGTGGGTGGCCTCCAGGTGGGCGTAGTAGTTGTCCGGCTCGACGTGCAGGTCTATGTCTCGGTCGGCGCCTTCGCCTTTCACTGTGCCGATGTGGTCTGCGATGACGTAAGAGTCCAGGTGTATGCGGTGACGAGTCTTGGCGTGCTGCCAGTAGGCGTAGCGGTAGACCACAACCCGGCCACGGCGAATGCCCAGGACTTCGGCGTCTTCGCCTTCGGCGGTCATGGGAGCTGGTTGATTGTGGGGCAGCTTGTTACCGCGTTCGATGTCACTGGGCACGGTGACGTGTTCCCAGCCTTGTGCGGCGGGGTCGTAGGCAGGGCTGAGTAGGTCTTCTGCTGGTGAGCTACCGAAGGTGATCAATCGACGGTCAGGTCGGGCTCGAACGAAGGTTCCTCGTCCATGGGCGACGGTGAGCAGGCCTTCGCTGACGAGTTGCGCGATGGCTTTGCGGATGGTGGGTCGTGAGGTGGCGTACTCGTCCGCCATGAAAGCTTCGCCGGGGAGTGCCTGTCCGGGCTGGTAGTGGCCTTGCAAGATGTCGGTTCGCAGGAAGCCGGTGATCTCCCGCCATCGGGCGGTGCCCTTCTCCTCGATCATTCGCTCTCCCGTCCTTCATTCCCTCTTTACAAGACGTAGCACGTGTTGGCTACCATGTCGATGTAGGCCCAGACGTAGCACGTGTCCGGGCATGTCGGAACCGAGGCGAAGGAGGTCCCCATGAATGAGAAGGAGGAAGACCGACCCACCGCCAGCCAGCACCCGGAATGGCTGGTCGATCTCACAGACGTGATCAACGCGTCCGGCTACGAGCGATGGCGCGCGATGGTCGCCCCAACCGGCGGGTGCGCCAACCCAGTACATCTGGCCGGCGAGTCGCACATCGTCGCTACGGCTACCGGTGAGGTCCTGCACTCCTACCGAACCGCTGACGAACCCTCAGGGCATCTGCTGGTTCCCTGCGGCAACCGGCGCGCCTCGGTCTGTGCGGCCTGCTCGGAGCTCTATCGGGCCGACACCTTCCAGCTGATCCGCGCGGGCCTGTCCGGCGGTAAGGGCATCCCTGAGCAGGTCAGTATGCATCCTCGGGTGTTCCTGACCTTGACCGCCCCCTCCTTCGGTCCGGTCCACAGCCGGCGCGAGCACAACGGGACGGCGCGGCCCTGCCGGCCGCGTGCTCGCTGCAGGGTTTGTGAGCACGGGCAGCCAGTCGGCTGCCACATACGGCATGAGCCCCAGGATGCCGAGCTCGGGCAACCGATCTGCGAGGGGTGTTACGACTATGTGGGCGCGGTGCTGTGGCAGGCGCACGCGGGCGTGTTGTGGCACCGGTTCACTCTCGAAGTGCGGCGCGAGCTTGCCAAGCAGGCGGGGATGAGCCGCCGGGCGTTCGGCAAGCTGGTCCAGGTCTCCTTCGCCAAGGTCGCCGAGTATCAGCGGCGCGGCCTGGTCCACTTTCACGCCGTCGTCCGGCTGGATGGTCCCGAGGGCGGCACCGACCTTCCCCCGGACTGGGCCGATCACGGCCTCTTGGTGGGGGCCATCCCGGCGGCGGTCCGGCGCGTGGAGGTGACCTCTGCCAAGAGCGAGCTTGGCGGGCGGCGGCTGGTCTGGGGCGATCAGCTCGACATCCGGCCCATCCTGCTCAGCGCCTCGCTGGACGGGGTGAGCGAGCAAGCGGTGGCCGGTTACATTTCCAAGTACGCCACCAAGGGTGCTGAGGCGTCGGGCACCGTCGATCATCGTCTGTCCTGCTCGGTCTGCCGAGGCAAAGGTCGGCTCGGTCCGGCTGCCTCGTGCGCGCGCTGTCAGGGCACCGGGCTGAAGCCTGGCCTTCTGTTGGATCTGCTTCCGGTGACCGAGCATGCCCGGCGCATGATCCGCACCTGCTGGGAGCTGGGAGCACGGCCGGAGTTCGCGCATCTGAGGTTGCGTCCTTGGGCGCACATGCTGGGCTTTCGTGGGCACTTTGCCACCAAGTCGCGTCGCTACTCCACCACCATGGGCACGCTTCGCCAGGTTCGGGCCGACCACCGCGCGGCTGAAGCTCGCGAGCGCAACGGGCTTCCCGCACTCGGGGATGGCTCAACGCTCGTGCTCGGGCACTGGCGATTCGCCGGCAGCGGTCACTCCCCCGGCGAGGCGATCTTGGCCGAGCAGATCCGGCACAGCATCCAGAGCGCCCGAACGAACGCGGCCCAGCGGGCGGCCGAATGATGCGAGTCGACCGAAGCGACGGCAAGCGGCTCTATCGCGTCAGCGACGCCATGCACCTGCTCAGCATGAGCCGCACCGTGATCTACGAGCAGATCAGGATCGGGCGGCTTCGCTCCGTCACCCAAGGCCGTACCCGGCTGATCCCCGCCTCGGCCATCGCCGACTACATCGCACTCCTCGAACAGGAAGCGAGGGCCGCATCATGACCGCACGACGCAGCCGCGGAGATGGTGGCCTGCACTGGGACGAGGCGCGTCAACGCTGGATCGCGACCGCCAGCCTCGGCTTCGACGCACGCGGCAAGCGGATCACGAAGAAGGCCAGCGGCAAGACCAAGACCGAGGCCAGGGAGAAGCTCAAGGAGATCATTCGCGATCACGAGGCCGGGCTTGCGTCGGTCCCGGCCGGCTACACCCTGGCAGAGGCCGTGAAGTACTGGCTCACCTACGGCCTGAGCGGTCGCGCCGACACAACGATCGAGATGTACACGATGTACGCGCAGACCCACATCATTCCGGAGCTGGGCGCGCGGAAGCTCCGGGAGCTGACCGCCGAGGACGTGGACAAATGGCTCGCCTCGAAGTCGTCGACGCTGAGCACACGCTCACTCAAGATCCTCCACGGGATCATGAACCGTGCCGTCAGCAACGCCCAGAAGCGCGACAAGGTACGCCGTAACGTGGTCGCGCTCTGCGAGGTCCCGGAAGGGCGGGCCGGTCGTCCGTCCAAGGCACTCACGCTCGATCAGGCGGAAGCCGTGCTCACAGCCGCTGAGGGAACGTCGATTCATGCCTACCTCGTGCTGTCCCTGCTCATCGGCGCTCGCACCGAGGAGCTACGGGCGCTCACCTGGTCACATGTGGACCTGGACGGCAAGCCCGACGTCACTCCCGCCATACCGCCGCACATCATGGTCTGGCGCTCGGTGCGCCTCAACGGGGACACCAAGACCAGGAAGTCTCGTCGCACACTGGCGATGCCCGCTCGCTGCGTGGACGCACTCCGTGCGCATAAGGAGCGTCAGGAGGTCGCCCGTGAGGCGGCGGGCAGCAAATGGCAGGAGAGCGATCTCGTGTTCGCCTCGCAAGTCGGCACGGAGCTGGACGCGCACAACGTACGGCGTGTCTTCCGCAAGGTGATCGAGAAAGCAGGACTCAACCCCAAGGAGTGGACACCGCGTGAGACACGGCACAGCTTCGTGTCTCTGCTCTCCGACTCCGGCATCCCATTGGAGAACATCTCCCGCCTGGTGGGGCACAGCAACACAGTGGTGACCGAGACGGTCTACCGGAAGCAGCTCCGCCCGGTGATGCAGGAAGGGGCGACGGCCATGGACCTGATCTTCCCCCGTCGTGCCCCTGAGGGTTAGTCACTCAGTTAGACACTCACACCCCGTTCCGAAGATCAGGGATGGGCTGTTTTCGCTGGTGGGCGCTACTGGGTTCGAACCAGTGACCCCTCGCTTGTAAGGCGAGTGCTCTACCGCTGAGCTAAGCGCCCCGGACGCCCCTCGCGGAGCGCGGACGGGCTACACCTTACGGTACAGAAGGCGACCTGAGCACATCCAGGGCCCAAGTGGCTCCCGCGTCGGGGATGCCGGCGGCCTGCCAGCCCAGGAGGGCCGCGCCGAGCATGCCCGCGCTCATCCCGAGGGCGGCCCGCCTCAGCGGAGGGGCCGCCCGGAAGGTGAGCCTGCTTTCGAGCCGTTCGGCCAGCGGCTCGAACAGCGCCGGGCCCGCTTCGGCGAGGCCTCCGCCGATGACGATCGACGACGGGTCCAGAAGGAGCGTGTAGGAGGCGAGGGCGAGGGACAGGGCCTCCAGGGCCTCGTCCCAGACGGTGGAGGCGTCCGGGTCGCCGCGCATGGCCAGGGCCACGACGTCCTCCGCGGAGGCGACGACCGTGCCGGAGCCGCCGGCGACGGCCTCCATGCCGGCACCGCCAGGAGCGATCGGCCTGCCGAATCCGCCAGCGGCGGGCTCCATGCCGGTGCCGCCAGGGGCGATCGGCCTGCCGGAGCCGCTGGAGGACGGGGCGCTGAGGCCGCCTACGGAGGCGGCGCGGCTGCGGCGTTCGCCGTAGCGGCGGGCCACCGAGGCGGCGGAGGCGTAGGTCTCCAGGCAGCCGACCTGGCCGCAGGCGCAGCGTTCGCCGTCGGGGAAGACCGGGATGTGCCCGATCTCGCCACCCCATCCGGCGGATCCGCCGTACGGCTCGCCGGCGATGATCATGGCTCCGGCGATTCCCGTACCGATGGGGAGGAACAGGAAGTCCGGCTCGGCGCGGCCGGCGCCGAGGACGCGTTCGGCGAGCCCACCCGTCCGTACGTCGTGGCCCAGCCGGATCGGTACCTCCAGCGAGGTGAAGTCGGCGGCGGGGACGTCCTTCCAGCCGATGTTGGCCGAGTAGACGGCCGTGCCGGAGGTGACCAGGCCGGGTACGGCGAGGCCGACGCCGGACGGGCTGCCCTGGCCTGCCTCGGCGAGGTCGTCGATGAAGGCGCTTATCGCCTCGACCACGCGCAGGGGGCCCTCGGCACGAGGGGTCGCGCGCTTGTCGGTCAGCAGCACCTCGCCCGTGGAACCGACAAGGCCGCCCTTCATGGCGGTGCCGCCGACGTCGAGGGCGACGACATAGGAGCCCGCCTTGACGGCGCTCACGCGTCCGCCCCCGGGCCGGTGGGGGAACTCAAGTGGCTGGACTCGTACACCGAGTTCTTCCCCTCTTTCACGATCTTCACGGCAGGGCCGGCCGTGGCAGGCACCGGGGCGTGTTGCGCATTCCCGCGCAGTTTTGCCCATAAGCGCGCATGAGTCAAAACCGGAAAAAGGCGGCAAAGATTACTAAATGGGTCATATCGCAAGGTCAGGAGGCGGGGTGCCTTCCCAGGACGCGGCTCAGTGCGGCCTCGACCTCCTCCGACAGACCCGGCGCCCCGGCCTTCACCAGCGAGGACTCCGAGGAGTGCGCGAGCCGTACCGAACCGCAGGACCGGCACTCCACCTCCCCCAGCCTGCAGATCAGCATGGTGGAGCCGCATGATCCGCAGTGGTCGAGATCGAGATCGTGCTCACGCTGGCAAGCCGGGCAGATGAGCACCTGTGCTTCACGGCGAACCCCTCGCCGCCACGGGCTCGCGCCACGCACCGGGTCCGTCTGCCGGACCCCGCACCGATAGCAGGGCATCGTCGCCACCGCCTTCGTCTTCGCCAGGTCATCGCCCGGCGCACATCACCTGGAGATTTCCTCAAGCACCTTGTGGTACTCGGAGATGTCGCGCGCCGAGGGGATCGGGTTCACTGCCTTCCACCGAACCACGCCCTCGCCGTCGATGACGAAGGTGCCACGAAGCGCGAGACCCCTCTCGTCATCGAAGACACCGTACGTTCGCGCTACTTCGCCATGCGGCCAGAAATCGGAGAGCAGCGGGAAGGTGAAGCCCTCCTGGTCGGCCCAGGCCCGGTGGGTGAACACCGAGTCGACCGACACGGTCAGCACCTGGACGTCCTCCGGCGCCGAGGCGACGAACTCGTCACGGATCGCGCACAGCTCGCCGTGGCAGATGCCGCTGAAGGCGAGCGGGTAGAAGATGAGCACCACTCGCCTCCCCCGGAGGTCGGCGATCCTCACCGGCGTGCCGTGCTGGTCCTTCAGCTCGAAGTCCGGGGCCTTGTCGCCCACCTCGACTGCCATGCCAGTCCTTTCCCCGCGGAAAGTGCCCAGAAGATGAACGGATGACCGCGAGCGCACATCATCCTGCCGTACGGCCTGTGTCAGCCGTACGGCAGGGGAAGCGAATCGAAGAGCTCTACCTAGCGGCGGCCCTTGGGAGCGACCAGCCGCGTACCCGACCAATCGCGGGCCGCGCTGACGCTGCTGGTCTGGGAGAGACCGGCCGTGGTGGCGTCCTCCCCGATGTCGCTGGGCTCGACGTGACCTTCCCGTCCCACCTTGGGAGTCAGCAGCCAGATCTGACCGCCGTCGGCCAGTCCGGCCATCGCATCACTCAAGGCGTCGAACAGGTCGCCATCCCCATCGCGCCACCACAGCAGCACGACATCGATGACCTCTTCGGAGTCCTCATCGACCAGTTCGTTGCCGGTCAGCTCCTCGATCGACTGGCGAAGCTCCTCATCGGAGTCCTCATCCCAGCCGATCTCCTGCACCACCTGACCCGGCTTCAGACCGAGTCGCTCGGCCAGGCCGCGCTCGCCCTGCGCCTGACCCGCGGTCGCGCTCACGTTTATCCCTCCTGCTTGGATGGCCCCGCCCTATGCGGTTTACCGGCCCCTGCGAGGCCGCTTCGGCACAGTCCACACGCTGTGACCCATCGTCGTCAACGGTCGCCACGACCGGTGACCCGCACCGTTATCTGCTATTCGGACAAAAACGACAAACGAACACGCCGTTCCGAGTTGTCGACGTTAAGGTCGACGATAGCGACTGACTGCCATGTCCCCAGCGCCAGCCGCCCGTCCAGCACCGGAATCGTCGCGTGCGGCGGGATGAACGCCGGCATCACGTGTGACCTGCCATGACCGCGCGAGCCGTGGGCGTGCCGCCACCGCTCGTCGGCCGGCAGCAGGTCGCTCAGCAGACTGAGAAGATCTTCGTCGCTCCCGGAGCCCAGCTCCATCAGCGCCACCCCCGCCGTCGCGTGGGGGACGAACACGTGAAGCAGCCCGTCTCCCCCGCACGACCGCGCGAACTCCTCGCACCGCCGGGTGATGTCGTGCACCCGTTCCCTGGTTCCCGTGCTCACCTCGAACGTCTGCGATTTCACTTAACGGATCTTATGATCCCCGCTGAACTGGGACGACAATCGCGTCCGGACCGGGAAACACCAATCCGGTGTGCCCGTCGTCGAAGCGAACGACGTACGGCGGGCATCCGTCGGGTCCGCGCACCTCGATGATCAAGCCGGGCCGATCCCTGTCGCCCACGGTGGTTCCGTGGACCAGGAGCCGGTCGCCTATGGTCGCGTACACGTCGATCCCTCCTTCTTCAGGGTCCCCTACCAGGGTCGTACGGCTCGCGCCCGGCGAAAAGGGGAGGAGGGCCTCCCCCGGCAGAGGGAGGGGAAAACAACACCGAAACGTTACCCGGCCATGACCGGCCGCGAGGCCCCGGACTCCCGAGGCGGCCGAAGGGGGCCGAGGGGGCGAGACCCCGGTCCTCGCCCTCTTTACTAGGGACACCTCGGCCCCAGGAGTCGCGGGCGAGCGGATACGTCCACGTCCAGGCGGTTGGGAGCCACCCTCACGGGGGAGGCAGGGGGGAAGCGGGCCCCCTGACGACCCCCCAGTTCGGGGCAGGGACGAACCCCCGGTTTGGTGCCAATTGTTGCTTGCTGGGAGAATCGTCCTACCATCGGTGGTCTAGGCCACAGTTGTGCCCCTGCCAGCAGGGACATCTTGGTTACCGGACGGTAGAGATGCACTTTCCGGAGTAAGCGGCCAGGATGGAAGACGACCTAGACATCGAAGAAGAGGCTTACCAGTCCATCCTCGGAAGGCGAGACCCAGTGGCTTCCGGACGCCAGCGTTTCTCGATCATCAGCGACGGCCTACCCAGCCAGCTGCCTGATGTCGACCCCAGCGAGACCCAGGAGTGGCTCGAGTCGCTTGACACCGTCGTGAAGACGGAGGGTCGTAGCCGAGCCCGTTACCTGATGCTGCGCCTGCTAGAGCGTGCGAGAGAGCATCAGGTGGGGGTGCCCGGACTGCGGAGCACCGACTACATCAACACCATCCCGCCGGAGCGCGAGCCGTGGTTCCCGGGCGACGAGTACGTCGAACGGCGCATCAGGGCCTACACCCGGTGGAACGCCGCGGTGATGGTGACCCGGGCCAACGCCCGCACCAACGTCGGTGGCCACATCGCCACCTACGCCTCGGCCGCGTCGCTGTACGAAGTGGGCTTCAACCACTTCTTCCGCGGCAAGGACCACGGTGAGTCGGGTGACCAGGTCTTCATCCAGGGCCACGCCGCCCCCGGCATCTACGCCCGGGCGTTCCTGGAAGGACGACTGAGCGAGTCGCAGCTCGACGCCTTCCGCCAGGAGCTGTCCCTCGGGTTCAAGGGCCTGCCCTCATATCCGCACCCGCGCCTGATGCCCGACTTCTGGGAGTTCCCCACGGTCTCCATGGGCCTCGGGGCGATCGGTGCGATCTACCAGGCGCGGTTCAACCGCTACCTGCTCAACCGCAAGGTCAAGGACACCAGCCGCAGCCACGTCTGGTGCTTCCTCGGCGACGGTGAGATGGACGAGCCCGAGTCGCTGGGCGCGATCGGCCTCGCCTCCCGCGAGGAGCTCGACAACCTCACCTTCGTCATCAACTGCAACCTGCAGCGGCTCGACGGGCCGGTGCGCGGAAACGGCAAGATCATCCAGGAGCTGGAGTCGTACTTCCGCGGCGCCGGCTGGAACGTCATCAAGGTGGTCTGGGGCCGCGAGTGGGACCAGCTCCTGGCCGCCGACGTCGACGGCGTGCTCGTCAACAAGATGAACACCACCCCCGACGGACAGTTCCAGACCTACTCCGTCGAGACCGGTGAGTACATCCGGGAGAACTTCTTCGGTGACGACCCCCGGCTGCGCAAGATGGTCGAGCACCTGTCCGACGACGACATCCGCAAGCTGTCGCGCGGCGGCCACGACTACCGCAAGGTGTACGCGGCGTTCAAGGCGGCTCGCGAGCACGTCGGCCAGCCCACCGTGATCCTCGCCCAGACCATCAAGGGATGGACCCTGGGCAAGGACTTCGAGGCGCGCAACGCCACGCACCAGATGAAGAAGATGAGCAAGGCCGAGCTCAAGGAGTTCCGCGACCGGCTCTACCTCCCGATCCCCGACAAGGACCTTGAGGGCGACCTGCCGCCGTACTTCCACCCGGGCGAGAACGACGAGGAGATCGCGTACATGCGCGAGCGCCGCGCGGCGCTCGGCGGCTACCTGCCAAAGCGCGTGACGCGGGCCAAGGCGCTCAAGCTCCCCGGCGACAAGGTCTACGCCGACCTGAAGAAGGGCTCGGGCAAGCAGAACGTCGCCACGACGATGGCGTTCGTCCGCCTGCTCAAGGACCTCATGCGCGACAAGGAGATCGGCGCGAGGTTCGTGCCGGTCATCCCCGACGAGGCCCGCACCTTCGGCGTCGACGCGATGTTCCCGACCGCCAAGATCTACTCCCCCCACGGGCAGACCTACGACGCGGTCGACCGCAACCTGCTGCTGTCCTACAAGGAGTCGGCCGAGGGCCAGATCCTGCACGAGGGCATCAGCGAGGCGGGCTCCATGGGCTCGGTGATCGCGGCGGGGTCGGCGTACGCCACGCACGGCGTGAACATGATCCCGGTCTACATCTTCTACTCGATGTTCGGGTTCCAGCGCACCGCCGACCAGATGTGGCAGCTCGGCGACCAGATGGGCCGGGGCTTCCTGCTCGGGGCCACGGCCGGGCGCACCACGCTCAACGGCGAGGGCCTCCAGCACGAGGACGGCCACACGCCGCTGATCGCCTCGACGAACCCCGCCGCCGTGTCGTACGACCCGGCATGGGCCTTCGAGATCGCGCACATCGTCCAGGACGGCCTGCGGCGCATGTACGGCGAACAGCCCGAGGACATCTTCTACTACCTCACCGTCTACAACGAGCCCTATCCGCAGCCGGCCGAGCCCGAGAACCTCGACGTCCAAGGGGTGCTCAAGGGTCTCTACCGGTTCGCGGAGGCCCCCGACATCGAGGGTCCCCGGGCGAACATCCTCGCCTCCGGCGTGGCCGGCCGCTGGGCCCTTGAGGCGCAGCGCCTGCTGGCCGAAGAGTGGGGTGTGGCGGCCGAGGTGTGGTCGGCGCCCTCGTGGACCGAGCTCCGCAGGGACGCGCTCGACTGCGAGGAGCACAACCTGCTCAACCCCGAGTCCGAGCAGCGCGTGCCCTACGTCACCCAGGTGCTGACCGACGTGCCCGGCCCGTTCGTGGGCGTCAGCGACTACATGAGGGCCGTGCCCGACCAGATCTCGCGCTGGGTGCCCGGCGACTGGTCGTCGCTCGGCACCGACGGCTTCGGCCTGTCGGACACCCGTTCGGCGCTGCGCCGCCACTTCCACGTGGACGCCGCGTCGATCACCCTGGCCGTGCTGACCGAGCTGGCCAAGCGCGGCGAGATCAAGCAGGAGGCCCTGCGTGAGGCCATCTCGCGCTACCACCTCAAGAACGGCGTCACCGAGGTCGTCGCGCAGCCGACCCCGGAGAGCAACGAGACGCAGTCCATGGGGGTCTGACCTCCTCACTGCCGGCCGGCAGGCCCCCGCGCGACCACGCGCGGGGGCCTGTTTCGTGACCAAGTCCCGCTGGAGCCGCGCGCCAAGTCAGTCACAAGCCATGGACAAGCCGTGTGTTTCACGATTGGCAACGTGAACGGAAACATCAGGAAAAGGCTCACGATGGTCGCCGCCTCGGCGTCGATCGCCATGAGCATGACGGCCGTGGCCGCGCCCGCCACTGCCGATGGCGAACCCAACGTGCCCGTGGGAACCCGTCTGGCCGCCCAGGCCAACCCCGCGGTCCAGCTGACCAGCCTGACCTACAGCGGTCAGGTGGTCGTCCCCACTCCCGAGACCAAGGATTCGGCCCTTGCGGCACTGGGTCAGCAGGCCCGTGATGCCGCGTCCTCCGGCAAGATCGCGGATGACGAGCGCAGCAAGTTGAAGTTCGTCTTCGAGCACATGGCCGCCAGCCCCGACACCTACCTGCGCGCCGCGGGTCCCAACCGGACCGCGGACGCCGAGGTCGGCGGGCTGTGCACCGGCTGGTGGGTGACGCCGGACGGCTACATGGTGACCGGCGCCCACTGCGTCGAGACCCCCGACGAGCAGCTCGGCCAGCTCTTCGCCGAGCAGGCGCTCGGGAAGTTCAACAAGGAGGACGCCCAGACGGCCCTGCAGAGCCTCGGCGACTACCAGACCGACGAGGAGATCCTGAAGCTGGCGACGCAGATCTACGTCAACTTCAACAGCACCCACCTGCAGATCCAGGGGCTGGAGAAGAGCCTGGCGGTCGTGCAGAGCCTGCCCGGCGGCGGCGTCGACAAGACGGCCAAGCCCGTGCCCGCCGAGCTGGTGTCGGTCGGCGAGAGCTACCCCGGCAAGGACTTCGCCCTGCTCAAGGTCAACGGCCAGCAGAACCTGCCGACCGTGCCCCTGGGCGACGACGGGGACGTGCAGATCGGTGACACGCTGTACATCAGCGGCTTCCCCGGCCTGGTGACCAACACCCCGTTCTTCAGCCTGGAGTCCAAGCTGGACCCGGCCCTGACCGAGGGTCCGTACAACGCCAAGCGCGCCACCCAGACCGGCGTGCCGTACATCCAGACCCAGGCCCCGGCCTACCACGGCAACTCCGGAGGCCCGGTCTTCAGCAAGAACGGCAAGGTCATCGGCATGCTGATCGCCGGCTCGGTGACCGACGGCGGCGAGAACACCGAGACCCAGACGTTCGTCCTTCCGGTGAGCATCATCAAGGAGAAGCTCAACGAGAAGAACATCAAGCCGTCGCAGGGGCTCACCTCGACCCGGTACAACGAGGCGCTCGACGACTACTTCCGGCACTACTACTCGCAGGCGCTGCCGAAGTTCCGCGAGGTGCAGGCGCTCTTCCCCAACCACCCCTACGTCGCCAAGTACATCAGCGACAGCCAGCAGGCGATCTCCTCGGGCAAGGACGAGGCACCGTCGGCGATGCTGCCGTGGCTCCTGATCGGCGGAGGCGTGGTCATCGGCCTCATCATCGTCGTGGTGCTCGTGACCTCGCTCAGCAAGCGCCGCAAGCAGGCCGTGCCCGCGTCGTACCCGCCCCAGCAGGGGTACGGTGGCGCCGTCCCCCCGCCGCCGTGGGCCCAGCAACAGCAGCAGGCCGCGCTCCCGTACAACCCGGCGGGTGGCGGGCAGCAGGGCTACCAGACGCCTCAGCACAACGGGGGCTACCCGGCCCAGCACGGCCCGCAGGGACAGCCCCAGCAGGGCCAGCACGGGCAGCAGCAGCCGCAGGTCGCCGATCTGGAGCGTGAGCTGAACGAGCTCCGCCGCCAGCTCGGGAACCGGCCGCCCGGCCAGTGACCCACCCCTCCCAGGGCCCGCCACACGACCATGTGGCGGGCCTTCTGCCTGTCCGGCGGCCCTCGGGAACGCTCTGGTGCCCAGACGCGCCCTGGAAGCGGGCTGGGGACCTCAGCCGAGGGCGGAGTCGCGGGCGATCAGATCGGGGATGTCCGGGGCGTACTCGTCGAGCTGCCGGCGTGCCTTGGCCGGCTCGCCGGTGAGCGCGGCGGCGATGACGCGGTCGAGCCGGAACACCCGGACGTCCTCCCTGAGCCGGCACCAGCCCACCAGGTACCAGAAGCCGCCGCGCCCGCCGATGAACACGCCGGGCTCGACATCGCGCTCGGTGGTGACACCCGAGCGGTCTTCGTACACGATGCGCAGCACCCGGCGTTGTCGCAGCGCGCCGGCGATCACCCGGGCGACCGCCGCCCTCGCGTCCAGGACGGCATCGGCATCGGCGTCGGCATCGATCCGCGTGCCGGCCTCGGCCTCGGCGGGGGTGGGGGCGGGGTCGAGCGGGGGCGGCGGCCCGGCCTCGGCGGGGGCGGGGGCAAGCGGGGGCGGCGGCCCGGCCTCGGCGAAGGCGTAGCCCCCGTGCTCGCCCGGATCGGCGCGGATGGGCACCCCCCATCGCTGGAGGGCCGAGATGTCGCGCTCGACCGTGCGGACGCTCACCCCTAATCGCGCGCTCAGCTCGCGTGCGGACCGGCACCGGGGGGAGATCGCGCGCAGCTCCTGGACCAGAGCGTTGAGCCGATCGGTACGGTTCACGTCCCGAACCTACGCCGGGGCACCGACATTTGGCCCGCCTCGCGACGGCGCCCTGTCGTCGGCGCGCCCGCCGGCGCCTACGCGGTCGTCCAGTCGAGCAGGTCGCCGAGGGACCAGGTGTCGATCACGCGGGCGGCCTCGACGCCGCACCGCGCGGCCCGCTCGCACCCGAAGTGCTGCCATTCGAGCTGGCCGGGAGCGTGCGCGTCGGAGTCGATCGAGAACACGCATCCCATCTCGTACGCCAGCCGCAGCAGCCGCTTGGGCGGGTCGAGCCGGTCGGGACGGGAGTTGATCTCGACCGCGACCCCGAACCGCCGGCACGCCTCGAAGACGATCTCGGCGTCGAACGCCGACTCGGGCCTGAGCCCGCCTCGCCTGCCGCCGGCGCGGACGACGCGCCCGGTGCAGTGGCCGAGCACGTCGACACGCGGGTCGGCGATGGCCGTGACCATCCGGCGGGTCATGTCGCCGGCGTCCATCCTCAGCTTGGAGTGAACGCTGGCGACCACCACGTCGAGCCGATCGAGAAGCTCGGGCTCCTGGTCGAGCGACCCGTCCGGCAGGATGTCGACCTCGATGCCCGTCAGGACGCGGAACGGCGCCAGCTTGTCGTTCAGGGCGGCGATGACGTCGAGCTGCTCGCGCAGCCGGGCCGGGGACAGGCCGCGTGCCACGGTCAGGCGCGGCGAGTGGTCGGTCATGGCGAGGTAGTCGTGGCCGAGGTCGCGCGCCGCCACGGCCATCTCCTCGATGGGCGACCCGCCGTCGGACCAGTCGGAATGGCTGTGCAGGTCGCCCCTGAGCGCGGCGCGCAGGGCGGCGGTCTCCTCGTCGAGGTCGAGACCGGCCGTGTCCTCAAGGCGGCGCAGGTAGGTGGGGATCGCGCCGTCCAGCGCCTCGGTGATCGCCAGGGCGGTGACCTTGCCGATGCCCTTCAGGTCGGACAGGCCTCCCGACCGCGCGAGCCGTGAGAGCTCATCGCGCGAGATGCCCTCGACGGTGGACGCGGCGCCGCGGAAGGCGCGCACCCGGTAGGTCGGCTCGCCCGCCCGCTCCAGGAGAAAGGCGATCCTCTTCAGCGCTTCGACCGGTTCCACAACCGCGAATCTACCCGGCGGGGGCGACATTCTCCCGTGCGCCGATCTCGCCGCCGGCCGGACGCTCCCGCCTGCCGGGATGCCGGCTCCCACGCACCGAGATCGCGATATCCGGCCCATTCGGAAACTTCAGTTCCGATTCTCCCGTTGATCGGTCCAAACGGTACGCTGTGCTGACTTTTCGAGAGATGGAATTCAATGGCCGACCCCAAACCGGACCCTGTCCTGCCGATCCACCCGCTGTCACAGGGGGCGGCGGCCCAGCGGGGCAAGCCACCGGACGAGGGCTGGTCGTCCAGCGCGATCGTCCTCGGGACCATGGGCCTGCTCTCGACTCTGGTCATCGGATTCTGCGCCGCCCAGGGCACCTCCGCCGATCAGGTCACCGCCGACTGCGTGGATCTCGGCAGCCGCCAGCCCGACGGGTCGTACCAGGTCGTGGACGACGACAGGTGCGACGACGACCACGGCGGAAGCTATCACGGCTCGCACGGCGCCTACGGCTGGTACTACGGGGGCTCCCGCGCGGCCGGGCGCGTCCTTCGCGGCACGACCGTCCGGCCGTCGGACGCGCACATCAGCGCCCGGTCGGGCACGGTCATCCAGCGGGGCGGCTTCGGCGGCCGAGGGTCGGGCGGCAGTTGAGCCCCCTGCGGCACGGCCGGGGAAGGGGCTGACGTGCGGCGAGAGGAGTCCACGCCCCGGGACGGCTGGGAAGAGATCATCGAATCGCAGGGGCTGGCCTACCACCGCTCCGCGCATCCGGTACACCTGACCCGCCCGTACTGGGACGAGAGCGTGCACTACACCTTCACCATGCGGGAGGTCCTCGACCTGGAGAGCCAGGTCGAGGAGCTGCACGGCATGTGCCTGGAAGCGGTCCGCCACGTGATCGCCCACGACCGCTACGCCGACTTCGCGATCCCCGCCTGGGCCGTGCCCGAGGTCGAGGCGTCATGGCGGCGCGGCGACCCGCACGTGTACGGCCGCTTCGACCTGCGCTACGACGGGACCGGGCCCGCCAAGCTGCTCGAATACAACGCCGACACCCCGACCAGCCTCGTCGAGAGCTCGCTGGTCCAGTGGTTCTGGCTCAAGGACGTCCACCCCGGCGGCGACCAGTGGAACTCCCTCCACGAACGCCTGGTCGACCGGTGGAAGGAGCTTCCGCTCCAGAGCGGCCCGGCGCACTTCGCATGGACGAACATGGACGAGACCGGCGAAGAGGTGATGACGCTCGGGTACCTGCAGGAGACCGCCGAGCAGGCGGGCCTGACCACCGTCGCGGTCGCCATGGAGGACATCGGGTGGGACTCCCGGAGCCTGCGCTTCGTCGACATGGAGCAGCGGGTCATCCGTACGCTGTGCAAGCTCTACCCGTGGGAGTGGGCGGTCGCCGACCCCTTCGGGCCGCAGGCGGTCAGGCAGCAGATCTCCATGACGTGGATCGAGCCGCTGTGGAAGATGCTGCTCTCCAACAAGGCGCTGCTGGCGGTGCTGTGGGAGATGTACCCCGGTCATCCGAACCTGCTCCCCGCCTACCTCGACGGCCCCCGCGACCTGCCCGCCCACATCGTGAAGCCGCTGCTCGGCCGGGAGGGCGCGAGCATGAGCATCGTGACGCCCGGGGGCACCGAGCGGACCGAGGGCGGCTACGGCGCCGAGGGCTACGTCTACCAGGAGTTCCACGCGCTGCCCGACTTCGGCGGCTGGCGCCCCGTGCTGGGCGCGTGGGTCGTCGGGGACGAGGCCGCCGGGCTCGGCATCAGGGAGACCTCCGGTCTGATCACCGATGACTCCTCCTCCTTCGTCCCTCACCGCATCATCCCCTGAGCCGGTGTCCCCACCCCATACGCGCTAGGAGAAACACATGATCATCGCGCTCGCAGACTCGCTGGGAGAGGCGCTCGGACGAGGGGCCCTCGCCATCCTCGCGTACGCGGTGCTGGGCGTCCTGCTGCTGGTCGCCGGCTTCTACGTGATCGACATGGCCACCCCGGGCCGCCTCAGCAAGATCATCCAGACGGACCGCAACCCCAACGCCACGCTGCTCACCGCCTCCGGGCTGGCGGCCGTCGGCCTGATCGTCGCGGCCTCCATCTGGTCCTCCGGCGGGGTGCTCCAGGAGGGCCTGCTCGCCACGCTGGTGTTCGGTCTGGTGGGCATCGCCGTGCAGACCCTCGGGATGCTCCTGTTCGACCGCGTCGCGGGCATCTCGGTCCGCCAGCTGGTGGCCGAACCGGCCCTCCAGCCCGGCGCCGTCCTGCTCGCCGTGACCCATCTCGCGATCGGGCTCATCACCGCGGTCGCGGTGATATAGCGCACCACCACGTCCCGTACGGCTGTCGCACTCGCGTTGACCTGGCACCCTAGGGATGTGAACGACCGGGTACGTGAGGACACCGCGCGGCGCCTCGAACGCGCGATGGGAAGTCTCGGCACCGCGGCGATGACCCGGATGGACGATCGCCTGCCCTGGTACCGCGCGCTGTCGGCCGAGGACCGCTCCTGGGTGGGGCTGGTGGCCCAGGCCGGCATCGCCGCCTTCGTCGAGTGGTTCCAGCACGCCGACGAGGGCAGGCCGACCCCCAGCATCGAGATCTTCGGCACCGCCCCCCGCGAGCTGAAACGCTCGGTGTCCCTTCAGCAGACGGTGGACCTCGTGCGCGTCGTCGTCGAGGTGGTGGAGGCCGAGGTCCAGGAGCTGGCGGCGCCAGGCGGCGAGGAACTGCTCCGGCAGGCGATGCTCCGCTACACCCGCGACGTGGCGTTCGCCGCCGCGCACGTCTACGCCCGCGAGGCCGAGGTGCGCGGCGCCTGGGACGCGCGCCTTGAGGCGCTCATCGTGGACGCGCTGGTCCGCGGCGAGGTGGACGACGGGCTGCACTCCTGGGCCGCGGCGCTCGGCTGGACGTCCTCCCCTGTGGTGGTGCTGGCCGGGCACGCCCCCGACGCCGATCCCCAGACGGTCATCGACGGCATGCGCGACAAGGGCCGCCGTCTCGGGCAGGACCTGCTGGCCGGCGTGCAGGGCGACCGCCTGATCGTCATCGTGGGGGGCGCCGACAGCATCAAGGACGCCGCCAGGCACGTGGTGCCGCGCTTCGGGCCCGGCCCGATCGTCATCGGCCCGGAGGTCCCCGACCTGCACGCGGCGGCCATGTCGGCGCGGGCCGCCACGGCGGGCCTGCGCGCTGCCACGGGGTGGCCCGACGCGCCCCGGCCGGTGCTCGCCGAGGACCTGCTGGCCGAGCGGGCGATCGACGGCGACGACGACGCCCGCGCCCAGTTGATCGAGAACGTCTACAAGCCGCTGGAGGGCACGCCCCTGCTCGATACACTGGCGACCTACCTGGAGCAGGGCACATCTTTGGAAGCCACGGCCCGTCTGTTGTTCGTCCATCCGAACACGGTGCGTTACCGTCTGAAGAAGATCACAGAGCTGACCGGCTACGTGCCGACCGAGGGAAGGTCCGCCTTCACGTTGCAGGTCGGTCTGATCCTCGGCAGGCTGTCGCGGGCGACCGTAACCTAACCGGGGTTCGGTAATGGGCCGGAAACCTCCACTGGAGGTTTCCTACAAAGACCCCCCGACAAAGTTCGTACGGATCATTAGCAGTGTGGTGAACTCCTACAGGGCATGGTGGATTTTGTGCTCGTCATCGTCGCTCCCGGCCAAGGTGCCCAGGCTCCAGGCTTCCTGTCCCCGTGGCTCGAGATCCCCGGTCTCCGTGACCGGCTGTCAGGGTGGTCGGATGTCGCCGGTCTCGATCTGATCTCCTACGGGACCACCGCCGAGGCCGACGAGATCCGGGACACCGCGGTCGCGCAGCCACTGCTGGTAGCCGCCGGCCTCGCCGTCGCCGAGGTCCTGCTCGACGACGGGCCGTCCGGCGTCCCCGGCGTGGTCGCCGGTCACAGCGTCGGCGAGTTCACCGCGGGTGCCCTGGCCGGAGTGCTCACCCCGGAGCAGGCCATCGGCCTGGTCCGCGAGCGAGGCCAGGCGATGGCCAAGGCCGCGTCGGTCACCGAGACCGGCATGACCGCCGTCCTCGGCGGCGCCGAGGACGAGGTGCTCGGCGCTATCGAGCGTCACGGCCTCACCCCCGCCAACATCAACGGGGCCGGGCAGATCGTCGCCGCGGGCACGGTGGCCCAGCTTTCGGCCTTCAAGGCCGACCCCCCGGCCCGTGCCCGGCTGATCCCGCTCTCGGTCGCCGGAGCGTTCCACACCCACCACATGGCCTCCGCGGTCGAGCACCTGCGCGCCGAGGCGGCCGGCGTCACGCCGGGCGACCCGCGCGTGACCCTGCTGTCCAACGCCGACGGGGCGGCGGTCGCCACCGGCGCCGAGTTCGTCCAGCGGCTGATCGACCAGGTCGGGCGCCCGGTCAGGTGGGACCGATGCATGGCCACGATGGCCGATCTCGGCGTGACCGCCATGATCGAGCTGCTGCCGGGAGGCACGCTCACCGGCCTCGCCAAGCGAGCGCTCCGCGGCATCGAGACGGTCCCCCTCAAGACCCCCGACGACCTCGCGGCAGCCCGCGCCGTGATCAGCAAGGAGACCGCCCAGTGAGGATCATGCGGGGCGCCCCGGGCGCCAAGGTGCTCGCGTTCGGCGGCTACCAGCCGGCCGGGGTCGTCACCAACGACGACCTGGCCAAGACCATCGACACCAACGACGCGTGGATCCAGAGCCGGGTCGGCATCAAGGAGCGCCGCGTGGCGGGGCCCGAGGAGTCCGACGTCGACCTCGCCGTGCAGGCGGGCGGCAAGGCGCTGGCGGCGAGCGGGCTGTCGGCGAGCGACATCGACCTGGTCGTCGTCGCCACCTGCACCCTTGAGGCACAGATCCCCAACGCGGCCGCCCGCGTCGCGCACCGGCTCGGCATCGAGGCGCCCGGCGCCTTCGACGTCAACGCCGCCTGCGCCGGCTTCTGTTACGCCCTGGCGGCGGCGGGCGACGCCGTGCTCGCCGGGTCCGCGACCAACGTGCTCGTCATCGGCACCGAGAAGCTCTCCCAGTGGGTCGACTGGACCGACAGGGCCACCTGCGTGATCTTCGCCGACGGCGCGGGGGCGGCCGTGGTCGGGCCCTCGGACACGCCGGGCATCGGCCCCGTCGTCTGGGGCAGCGCGGGCGACAAGTCCGACGCGATCATCGTCAAGGACCGCGACTCCTTCCTCCACCAGGAAGGCCAGACCGTGTTCCGCTGGGCCACCACCGCGCTTCACCCGGTGGCCAAGGAGGCCTGCGAACGCGCAGGTGGTCGGTCCACAGCAGCACGCCGAGGATCACCTGCGTGGAGCCCGCCCCGATGTCCCCGGCGAGCA
>NZ_JBEZFH010000136.1:0-20214 GCF_040649355.1 Sphaerisporangium sp. NPDC049002
ATGGTCCAGGACGGGCGGCAGCCCGCCGCGTCGAGGAAGTGCCTCAGCACCGTCTGGCCCCGGCCAGCGCGTCACGGACGCCGTCGAGCGGCGAGACGGTGGAGACCGGGTAGACGCCCGCGCTGCCCCCGCCCTGCACGCGCGGCGAGGCGGCGCTCGGGCCGATCAGCGCCACCCGGGTCAGGCGCCCGGGGTCGAGGGGGAGGACCGACCGCTCGTTGCGCAGCAGCACGGTGCCGGCCACGACCGCGTCGCGCAGCAGCGCCCGGCTGCCCGCGTCGGTCGGCGTGCCGGGGTGCGGGCCCCCGAGCGCGGAGTAACCACCCTGGGCCTCCGCGACGGGCGCGCCGCCGGGGGAGGGAGCCGCCAGGCCGGAGTGGGGATCGTCGGGGGACAGGGCCGCCACGCCGGAAGGGGGATCGTCAGGGGACAGCGCGCCCACGCGGGAGGCCAGGCGCAGCAGGCGGCGGACCTTCTCGTCGACCGCCTCCTCGGGCACCTCTCCGGCCCGTACGGCCGCGACCAGCGCCTCGCCCCACGGCCCGTCCGGTCCCGGCATGGCGAGGTCCTGCGCGGCGCGTCCCGACGCGACCGTGGAGCGCACCGCCCCCCAGTCGGAGATGACCAGGCCGTCGAACCCCCACTCGCCCTTCAGCGGCTCGGCGAGCAGCGGGTTCTCGCTCATGGTGGCGCCGTTCACGCCGTTGTAGGCGGCCATGACCACCCACACCCCGGCCTCGACCGCGGCCTCGAACGGCGCCAGGTACACCTCGCGCAGCGTCCGCTCGTCCACGCGCGCGTCCAGCGTGAGCCGTTCGGTCTCTGAGTCGTTGGCCACGTAGTGCTTGGCCGTCGCGGCGACCCCGCGCGACTGCACTCCCCGGATGTAGGCGACGCCGATGCGCGCGGTGAGCAGCGGGTCCTCGGAGTAGCACTCGAAGTGACGGCCGCCGAGGGGCGAGCGGTGCAGGTTGATCGTGGGAGCCAGCAGCACGTCGACCCGCTTGCGGCGGGCCTCGTCGCCCAGGAGCTCGCCGAGCCGCTCCACCAGGTCCTCGTCCCAGCTCGCGGCGAGCCCGGTGGGAGAGGGGAGGGTCAGGGAGGTGCTCCGCTCGTCCCATCCCTGGCCGCGGACGCCGATCGGCCCGTCGGAGGTGACGATGGAACGCAGGCCGATGTCCGTCAGCGCGTGGGTCCGCCACGCGGTCGCTCCGGTGAGCAGTCTGACCTTCTGCTCCAGATCCAACTTGCGCACCACGTCATCGAACTGCTCGTCGGTCACTCTGGTTCCTCTCGGGGGATTGGAGAGCGCTCTCCGTCCTGGCCATAGATTCACCGCCGGAGGCGAGGATGTCAATGGGGCACCCGCCACCCCACCCCTCCGGGCGAGAGGGTTTCGGGCACATGAGCAGCACGTTTCGTTCCGGTTGCGAATCGGTCTTGACAGCGCTTGACCGATCGGTGCACTCTCCATTCGGAGAGCGCTCTCCCTCTGATTACCCTTCGCCGACCTGGCAGGCACCCCCCGTATCGAGGAGAGATCGTGCACCCATCCCGCAGCCCAGGCAGATACCGGTTGGGCCTGTTGATCGCCACGCTGGTCGCGCTGGTCGCCTCCGGCCTGGCTCTGTCAGGCACCGCCATGGCCGTCGACACCCTGCTGTCGCAGGGAAAGCCGGCGACGGCCTCCTCATCCGAGGGCGCCGCATGGAGCCCTGCCATGGCCGTCGACGGCAACCTCACCGGCACGCGCTGGGCCAGCGCCTTCAGCGACCCCCAGTGGCTCCAGGTCGACCTGGGCGCCTCCGCGTCGATCACCCAGGTCGTGCTGACCTGGGAGGCGGCGTACGGCAAGGCGTTCAAGATCCAGACCTCGCCTGACGGCGCCGCGTGGACCGACGTGTACTCGACCACGACCGGCACCGGGGGCACGCAGACGCTCGCCGTCTCGGGCACCGGCCGGTACGTGCGGATGTACGGCACGGTCCGTGGCACCGGCTACGGCTACTCGCTGTGGGAGTTCCAGGTCTACGGCACCATCGGCGGCACCAGCCCGTCGCCGACGCCCACCATCACCCCGTCCGTTCCCCCCGGCAACTGGACAGAGATCTGGAAGGACGACTTCAACGGAGCCGCGGGCACCTCGCCCTCGGCGGCGAACTGGCTCCTGCGCACCGGCACCCAGTACCCCGGCGGCGCCGCGAACTGGGGCACCGGCGAGGTCGAGACCATGAGCGCCTCCACCGCCAACGTCTCCCTCGACGGCGCCGGCAAGCTCTCCATCAAGGCGATCAAGGACGGCGCGGGCAACTGGACCTCGGGACGCGTCGAGACGCAGCGCACCGACTTCACCCCGCAGCCGGGCGAGCAGCTCAGGTTCACCGCGACGCTCAAGCAGCCCGACGTGGCGAACGCCATGGGCTACTGGCCGGGCTTCCGCGCGACCGGCGCCGCCTACCGCGGCAACTACAACAACTGGCCGGGCGTCGGCGAGACCGACATCATGACCGATGTCAACGGCCGCAACCAGCTCTCCAACACCCTGCACTGCGGCACGGCCCCCGACGGCGTGTGCGCCGAGTACAACGGCCGCACCAGCGGCCTCGCCTCCTGCACCGGCTGCCAGACCGGGTACCACGAGTACACCCAGATCATCGACCGCACCAAGACCGACGAGGAGATCCGCTTCTACCTCGACGGCAAGCAGACCTGGATCGTCCGCGAGAGCCAGGTCGGGGTCGCCGCCTGGCAGGCCGCCGTCCAGCACGGCTTCTACCTGCGGTTCGACCTGGCCATCGGCGGATCGCTGCCGAACGCGATCGCCGGATTCACCACCCCGACCCCGGCCACGACCTCCGGCGGCGTCCTCAGCGTCGACTCCGTCTCGGTTTCCAGGAGCGTCGGCACCGTGCCGGCCGCGATGACCGACCCGGCCACCCCCGCCGGCCCGAGCGTGGTCAGGGTGACGGGCACCCAGGGCAACTGGCAGCTCAACGTCAACGGCTCGCCGTACGAGCTCAGGGGCCTGACGTACGGCCCGCCGCAGGGCGCCGCCGACGGCTATATGCGTGACCTGAAGGGCATGGGCGTCAACACGATCCGCACCTGGGGCGTCGACGACGCCAACACGCCGACCCTGCTCAACAGGGCCGCGCAGCAGGGCATCAAGGTCGTCGTCGGGCACTGGCTGAACCAGGGCGCCGACTACGTGAACGACACCGCCTACAAGACCAGCGTGAAGAACGAGATCGTCGCCCGGGTGAACGCGCTCAAGGGGTACCAGGGCGTGCTGATGTGGGACGTCGGCAACGAGGTCATCCTCACCATGCAGGACCACGGCCTGTCGGCGGCCGAGGTCGAGGCGCGCCGTGTCGGCTACGCCAAGTTCGTGAACGAGGTCGCCGTGGCCATCCACGCCGCCGACCCCAACCACCCGGTCACCTCGACCGACGCGTGGACCGGCGCCTGGCCGTACTACAAGACGTACTCCCCGGCGCTCGACCTGCTCGCGGTCAACTCCTACGGCGCGATCGGCGGGGTCAAGCAGGCGTGGATCGACGGCGGCTACACCAAGCCGTACATCATCACCGAGGGCGGCCCGGCGGGTGAGTGGGAGGTGCCGAACGACGTGAACGGCGTCCCCACCGAGCCCACCGACCTGCAGAAGCGCGCGGGGTACACCGCGAGCTGGAACGCCATCAAGGGCCACCCGGGCGTCGCGCTCGGAGCCACCGAGTTCCACTACGGGCTGGAGAACGACTTCGGCGGCGTGTGGCTCAACACCTTCACCGGCGGATGGCGCCGGCTCGGCTACCACGCGCTCAAGCAGGCCTACACCGGCCAGGCGTTCGCCAACACGCCGCCGGAGATCACGGCCATGACGGTCGGCTCACAGACCAGCGTCCCCGCGGGCGGTCAGTTCACCGTCGGCGTCACCGCGAACGACCCGAACGGCGATCCCATCCGCTACAACCTGATGGCGAGCAACAAGCACATCACCGGCAACACCGGCTTCTCGCACCTGCGGTTCACCGAGACGGCTCCCGGCCAGTTCTCGGTCACCGCGCCGGAGCAGATGGGCGTGTGGAAGGTCTACGTCTACGCCTTCGACGGCCAGGGCAACGTGGGCATCGAGCAGAAGTCGTTCCGCGTCGTGCCTCCGACGATCCCCGGCACCAACGTGGCGCTCGGCAAGACGACCACCGCCTCGTCCTACCAGCCGACCGGGGACGGCGGGCCGTTCCTGCCCTCCAAGGCGACGGACGGCAGCTTCACCACCCGGTGGGCGAGCGACTGGAGCGACCCGCAGTGGCTGCAGGTCGATCTGGGGAGCGCCACCGCGATCAAGCACGTGGAGCTCGGATGGGAGGCCGCCTACGGCAAGGCCTACCAGATCCAGACCTCCAACGACGGCACCACCTGGACCAACGCCTACTCCACCACGGCCGGTGACGGCGGCTTCGACGAGATCGACGTGAACGTGTCCGCCAGATACGTCCGCCTCAACCTCGCCCAGCGCGGCACCGCCTACGGCTACTCCCTCTGGGAGTTCGGCGTGTACCGGTAACCGCTCCGTCCAACCGCCACAGACCACCCATCCCGGCCCCCGGCCTCACCGCCCGGGGGCCGGCCCTCGTCCTCGCCATCCGTTACGCCGCCCTGACGTACCGGCACGCGATGCCGCGACGCGCCCGCGGCGAGAGGCGGGGTGTGCTCAGACGCTGCGAAGGACCGAGACCACGATGCCCAGCACCACGGAGCCGTCACCGTCGATGACGTCGTAGGCGGGGTTGCGCGGTTCGAGATGGACGTGCCCGTCGCGCCGGCGAAACACCTTCACGGTGGCCTCGCCGTCGATCATCGCGGCGACGATCTGGCCCGAGTGCGCCTCGGGCTGCTGCCGTACCACGACGATGTCGCCGTCGCAGATCGCGGCGTCGATCATCGAATCGCCCCGCACACGCAGACCGAACAGGTTGCCACGCCCGGTGATGTCGCGGGGCAGGGTCAGCATGTCGTCCAGGCGCTGGTCGGCCACGATGGGACTGCCCGCGGCGATGTCTCCGACCACCGGCACGGTCACCAGGTCCGCGGCCGGTTCCGGCGCCGAGGCTCGCAGGAACAGACGCACGTCGATCGGCCGGGTCATGGCCGTGCTCCGGCGGAGGAACCCCTTCTCCTCCAGGCTCTTCAGGTGTTTCGACACCGATGAGGACGACCGCAGCCCGACCGCGTCGCCGATCTCGCGGGTGCTCGGCGGATACCCGTACCTGCCCACCCAGTCCCGGATCGTGGCCAGGATCCGCTGCTGGCGCTGCGGCAGGGCCGAGAAGTCCAGGTACTCGAACGCGTCAGGATCGTCGTAGGTGGTCACCTGCGAAATGCTAAGGCCGGAACCCCTTCGGCCGCTTGTACGAGGGCGGCGGGGTCGAACGCCGCCTGCTCGATCTCGGCGAAGTAGTTCTCCGGGTCGCGGAGGAGACGGTGAAACCCCCGTGAAACCGGCGTTTTCTAGAGTGCTCTCGTGATGACCGCCGGGCGGGTGGAACCGGCGATGACCACGGGCGCGTCATCGCCGGACCGGCTGGGACGCGATACGCGCTTCGCGGGCATCACGGGCCGCCGTCGCCACGGGGAAGTTGGGGCGGCGGCGGCCACGGGGACGCCCAGGCGTGCATAATGTCGCGCCTGGCCGGATGATCGGCCGTTCGCCACCGCGATCGCAGGAGGAACCGCGTGAAGAAGCTGAAGGGGGCGCTGCTCGCCCTGGTGGTGGCCGGGCTGCTGGGGGCCGGTGCCGCGCCGGCCGCCGCCGTCGAGGTGGACCCCTGCCACAGCCGGCAGTACGGCTGCGACAGTCACTGGATGGACCCCGGCGCGGGCTGAGGGTGAGTTCAGCCGGAGGCGGGCGGCGAGCAGAGCGTGTCGAGGGCGCTGCGGGCCTCGCGGGCGCGCTCGTGCCACAGCGGGAGCCCGATCGCGTCGAACTCCGCCGCCGCCCGCTCCAGCATCGACCTGGCGAGCCGAAGCTCGCCGCGCTCGGCCGCGAGGTTCCCCCCTGCCAGCCGGGCGCGGGCGGCGACGAACGGCTCGCCGATCGTGACGGCCTTGGCCAGCGCGGCGTCCAGGTAGTCCGCGGCGCGGTCGAGCTCCCCGCCCAGCAGAGCGGCCTCGCCCATGCCGAGCAGGCCGTACGTCTCGCCGATACGGTCCCCGGTGTTCCGGGAGGCGTCGAGGACCTGCCAGTACGCGGCCTCCGCCTCGGTCGCCCTGTTCTGGCGCAGGTACAGCAGCCCGAGCCGGTTGAGTATCTGCGCGCTGCCCCGCGCGTCGCCCAGCTCCAGGTAGACGCCGAGCGCCTGCTCCAGCAGCGGGGCCGCCTTCTCCGCGTGGTCGTTCTCGATGTGGATCTGCGCGATGCTCCCGAGCACGTGCGCCTCGGCGTGCCGGTCGCCGACGTCGCGGAGCATCCGCAGCGCCCGCCCGTACTGGGCCAGGGCCGTCTCCGCGTTCCCCTCCACCCGGTCGAGCAGGGCCGCGTTGCGGAGGGCGAGCGCCTGCCCGTGCGGGTCGCCCACCGTCTCGAAGATGGGCAGCGCCGCCTCGAAATACGGACGGGCGGCGGC
Source organism: Sphaerisporangium sp. NPDC049002 (assembly GCF_040649355.1). NCBI lineage: Bacteria > Bacillati > Actinomycetota > Actinomycetes > Streptosporangiales > Streptosporangiaceae > Sphaerisporangium > Sphaerisporangium sp. NPDC049002. Next base: position 6,627 of record NZ_JBEZFH010000136.1, read on the forward strand.
GTAGCGCTGCCGGAAGATCTCCAGCGTGCCGAGCGAGTACCGCATGGCCGCCTCCCCCCGCAGGTCTCCCGTACGCCTGGCGGCGGCGAGCGCGGTACCGCACGTGTGCGACCAGTCGTCGAAGTGGCCCTGCGACTCGAACAGCGTGACCGTGGACATCGCGAGGTCCCAGCAGATCTCGCTGAGACCGAGCCCGGCCGCCTGCTCGACCGCCGCGACCAGGCCGAGCCGCTCACTGCGCAGCCACCCCGCCGGGTCGGCCAGCAGGCGGCCCACGGCGGGCTCCTCCAGGTCCCACCGGGCACCGCCACCGTGCAGCACGGTGTAGTCGCCGCCGTACTGGAGCCGGTGCGCGCGCTCGGCCAGGGCCAGGTACGCGCCCGTCAGCCTGGTCAGCGCGGCCTCGGCCTCGCCCGGCGCCTCGTCCTCGGCTGCCCGCTCCCTGGCGTGCAGCCGTACCAGGTCGTGGATCCTGTAGCGGGGCTCGCCGATGCCGTCCGTGCCCGCGTACTCCACCAGTTGCGCCTCGACCAGGCTTTCGAGCACGTCCTCGGCCTCGCGCGAGGCGGCGGGAAGGAGCGCGGCGGCGACCCAGACCGCGAAGTCGGGGGTCTCCACCAGCCCCAGCCTGCGGTACAGCGACCGGGCCGGCTCGGTCAGCCCGGAGTAGCCCAGCGCGAGGCCGGCCCTGACCGACAGCGTGCCGTGGGTCAGCTCGTCGAGCCGGTCGTGCTCGGCCTCCAGCCGGGAGATGAGCCGCGACACCGTCCAGTGCGGCCGGGCCGCCAGCCGTGCCCCGGCGATGCGCAGGGCCAGCGGCAGCCGGTCGCACAGCTCGGCCAGCTCCCGCGCGGCCGGTCCGCCCTCGCGGAGCTCGGCACGTCCAGTGATCTTGCTCAGCAGCTCGACGGCGTCGCCGGTGCCGAGCATCCCGAGAGCGACCAGGTTCGCGGCGGGGAGCGCGGTGAGCCTGCCACGGCTGGTGACCAGGACCGCGCAGCCGGCGCCGGCGGGGATGAGCGGCTCCACCTGGGCCTCGTCGGCGGCGTCGTCGAGGACGACCAGCACGCGCCGGTCCGACAGCAGGTCACGGTAGACCTCGGCACGCTCGTCCAGGCTGTCGGGTACGAGCGCTCCGGCGACGCCGAGCGCGCGAAGGAAGCGTCCGAGCGCCTCGCGCGGTTCGACCCGGCCGGTTCCGGCGCCGCGCAGGTTGACGAAGAGCTGGCCGTCGGGGAACCGTTCCCGCGTGAGCTGGGCGGCCTGCACGGCGAGCGCCGTCTTCCCGACGCCCGCCATGCCGGAGACGACGCAGACCACGGGCGGGCCGAGCAGCAGGCCGGTGATCCGGCGCAGCTCGGCGTCCCGGCCGGTGAGGTCCCCTGTGGGCGCGGGAAGCAGGGCGGGGACCGGGCCCTGGCCGACCGGCTGGAGAGGCACGGGCATGATGTCCTCGTCCCCGCGCAGGATGGCGCCTTCCAGCTCCCGCAGCAGGGGACCGGGCTCGACCCCCAGCTCCTCGGCCAGGACCGTACGGGTGCTCCGGTACACGTTCAACGCGTCGGCGCGCCGGCCCGCCCGGTGCAGCGCCACCATCAGGCGCGCGGCGGACGACTCGGCGAGCGGGTCCTCGGCGAGGAGTGCGGTCAGCTCGGGGATCACCTGGTCGTGCCGTCCCAGCGCCATCTCGGCGTCGACGCGGTCGGTCAGCGCGCGCCTGCGTTCCTGCTCCAGCTCGGCGGCGGCCTCGGCGAGTTGCGGGACGTCGTGCAGGCCTGGGTAGGCGGTGCCGCCTCCCCACAGGGCCAGCGCCTCGGTGAGGAGTGCCGCCGCCATCTCGGGGTCGCCCTGGGCGAGGGCGCGGCGGCCTCGTTCGGCCAGGTCGGTGAAGTGCCAGGCGTCCACCTCGGCCCTGTGCGCGAGCAACGCGTACCCGGAGCGGTCGTGCCGGATCCGGTCGGCGCTGCCCAGCGACCGGCGCAGCCGGTGGACGAGGACCTGGAGGTTCTTCCCGGGGCGCGAGGCCGGCCGTTCGCCCCAGAGCGCGTCGGTCAGCGTCTCCGCGGGCACCGTACGGCCGCGCCAGCAGATGAGCAGCCCCAGCAGCTGTTCCTGGCGCCGTGACGCCAGCCGCACCGGGGCCGTGTCGCCGGCGACGGCCACGTCACCGATGACCCGGAACCTCACGGAGGCTTCCGGCCGGTTCGCGGGCTCAACCTGGCGCACCTCTTGCGGACGTCGGTCTCCGCCTGGGGGTGGCGTCGGCGGACAGGAGTATCGATGTGAGGATGATAACGATCATTAGTGGCCGGCACCTCCCAAAAGGGTGGTACCGGCCACTGTCCTGCGAAAGCCGTCCCAGGAACCAGCCCTGGGAACCGGTTCCGGGAACCCGACCCTAGGAGTCGGCCCCTAGGAATCGGTCCTGGAGGCGTCCTAGAAGACGGGCACGCCGGCGCGGACGAGCTTCCAGTTGGGGTCGGCGAAGGTGGCGGGGTCGATGGTGCCGGAGGCGCTCGCGGCGTCGATCAGCGCCTGGCGGATCTCCACCTGGGCGTTGTAGACCACCGGGGCGGTCTTGACGTGCGGGAAGCCGCCGCCGCCGGACTGCCGGTAGTTGTTGATCGCCACCACGAACTGCTGGCCGGCAGCCAGCGGCGCACCCTTGTACGACAGGTTGACGATACGGTCCCCGACCGGCTTGGAGATGTCGATGTCATAGGTGACACCCGAAAGCTGGTCGTAGTTGTAGTCCGGGGTGCCGGCGGCGTTGGTCAGGGTGCCGAGGTCGATCGGCGCGCCGGGGGCCACCTGGTTGAAGTACTTGGCGGAGTACTCCAGGTAGTCCTTGATCTGCGTGCCGGTCAGCTTGACGCCGAGCAGCGTGTTGTCGTAGACGTACAGGCCCGCCATGTCACGGACGCTCACCGGCCCGGCCGGGAAGATCGCCGTGCGGCTGAAGGGAGCGGCGATCGACAGCACCGGCAGCGACGCGTCGGCCGTGCCCGCGACGGCCTTGGTGACCAGGTCGGTCTGCACCTTCTGGATGTAGTCGAGGATCGCGGTGTCCTTGTACGGCGACTCCGCCGCGGACAGCTGCTCCTTCGACTGGGCGATCACCTGGTTGACGTACTTGACGGTCTTGTCGTGCTGGCCCTTCATCAGGGCGACGATCTTCGGGTCCTCGGCGACCGTGTTGGTGTTGATCGTGGCCGACGACTTGGTGGTGACGGCCCACTTGCCGCGCTCCTTGGCGAGGGTGAAGTCCACCACGGAGAGACGCTGGCCGTACTTGCTCGGTTCGGTCAGCAGAACCTGCTTGCCGGTCGCCTTGTTGGTGACGAACTTCTGCGGCACGTCGTTGTGGGCGTGGCCGAACAGCACGGCGTCGATCCCGGGGACCTCCTCGGCGACCAGGCCGGCGGCGTTCTCGATCGGGAGGTCGGAGCCGTAGGACGACATGCCGTTGTCGCCGGCGTGCGCGGTGACCAGGACGACGTCGGCGCCGAGGGCGCGGATGACCGGCACCCACTTCTTCGCGGTGGCGACCAGGTCGAGGAACTTCAGCTTGCCGTCGACGTTGGCCTTGTCCCAGATCGCGATACCGGGGTTCGTCAGGCCGAGCACGCCGACCTTGACCGGCTTGTCGCCCTTGACGTTCATCGTCTTGATGATGAACGGCAGGTACGCGGGGAGGCCGGTCTTGGCGGACACGGCGTTGGCGCCGAGCACCGGGGCCTTCATCTGCTTGACCCACTTGGCCAGCATGGGCAGGCCATAGTTGAACTCGTGGTTGCCCAGGGTCACGGCGTCGTACCCGATGGCGTTCATCGCCTTGGCCATCGGGTGGGTCTGGCCGGTCTCGGTGATCGGCTCGACCTTGGCGTAGTAGTAGTCGAGGGGGGTGCCCTGGATGGTGTCGCCGGAGTCGAACAGCAGCGTGTGGTCGGCTCCGCGGTCCTTGCGGATCTGGTTGACCAGCGTGGACACCTTGGCGAGGCCCACGTCGTTGTGCGCGCTGTCGTCGAACTCGGCGTTCTTGAAGTAGTCCCAGTTCAGGGCGTTGCCGTGAATGTCGGAACTGGCCATCACGGTGATCTTCACCGAGTGGTCGGGTGTGGCGGAGGCGGGCGCTGCGGGCGCGGTGAGGCCGAGGGCCACGACGACCGTGGCACCGGCGGCGAGGGCCCGCCCAATTCTGGAACTCATGCCGGGGACCTTAGTAAGGGAAAGTTACTTAACGGTCACGAGTTCCTTATGGGACAAATCACCGCAGTGAACAACAGGAGGGAAGCTCGCCCACGATCACCATGATCGCATCCAGGGCCTCCTCGCGGTTAATAGCCACGACGACGCCGGCGGCGGGACCGCTCGGTGCCCACTACAGGGGCCGGTAGCCCAGAAGCGTCGTGTTCCTCAGGCGAGTGTGCCGCCCTTAACGCCGCTCAGGAACGCGGACCACTCACCCGGCGCGCAGACCAGCGCCGGACCGGCCGGGTTCTTACTGTCCCTGACCGCGAACACGCCAGGAACATTCGACGCCACCTCGACACAGTTGCCGCCGTCGCTACCGCTGTGAGTGCTCTTGCGCCACCGCGCACCCCGAAGATCATGATCCACTTTGGTTCACCGCTTCCTCGACGAGCCGGAGGGGACTGTCTTGACGGTACGGCCTGACCTGCGATCCGTCATGTCTTGCGAAGGCATTCATGAGAGGGAAAACGCAGCCCGACCACTTGTGCGGTCGGGCTGCGTACTCGCTCCTTGAAGTCGACGGGTTCCAGTTCATCGCCTGGTCGGGCTCCGTCGCCGAGAGCGGTACTCCTCAGGCGAGCGTGCCACCCTTGACGCCGTTCAGGAACGCAAACCATTCACGCGGCGCGCAGACCAGCGCCGGACCGGCCGGGTTCTTGCTGTCCCTGACCGCGAACAGCCCAGGAACGTTCGACGCCACCTCGACACAGTTGCCGCCGTCGTGGCCGCTGTAGGTGCTCTTTCGCCACTGAGCGCCGCGAAGGTCAAGAGCCACTTTGGTTCACCACTTCCTGTTGTATGAGCTTCAGAGACTGTCTGCACGAGAGGGCTTCAGCCCTGATCACGTCGTATAGACGTAGGAGCTTGCCCAGCGCATCACGGTCGTCAATTGTGTGCCCGTGGGGTTGTGCTTCCACGTAGGCCGCGTAGGGGACCCCGTTGCGCTCAGCGATGATGAAGCCTCCTAAAAGGCCGCAGATGGCCCATGCGGAGTAGGGCACAACCTGGAGGATCACCCCTGGGTACTGAGCGACCTCAAGCAGGTAGTTTAGTTGTCCCCGCATGACTTCGGCATCTGCTATTCGGCGACGTATTACGGCCTCGTCAACCAGGGCCGCGACCAGTGGGGGGGTATCGCGGTGCAGGATCGCCCGTCGTTGCATGCGCCCCGCCACACGTTCGTCGACCTCCTCTGGCCGGGTGCCCGGCGCTGCGGCGAAGATCTCTCGTGCGTACGCCTCGGTCTGGAACAGGCCCGGGACGAGCATCGGCTCCCAGCCTCTCAGGGCTGTCGCCTCCTCTTCCTCCTCCAGCCAGGGCCTGAAATGCTCGGGTGCCTTGTTCCAGGTGGTCGCGATGTACAGCCGCTTCATGGTGCCGTCGAGGCCGAAGACCTCGTCGCACAGCTCGGCGAAGCGTTCGGACGGGGGGCGTTTGGCGGTCTCGACCATGGCGACCATGGCGTCCGAATACCCCATGCGCTGGGCGAGCTGCCTTTGCGTGAGCTGGGCCGTGGCCCGGTGCTGACGCAGCTCGAAGGCGAAAAGGGCACGCGGGGACTCGTGAGGGTCGACATCGCTGCCGGGGGGCATGTCTCACCTACCATCAGAATAGGGACATTTAAGCTGACTAACCATTCCGCTAACCCAAGTGTGCCCGGGGTGTGAGCGGAAATCGCTACCGATCGTAGCCCTCTCTTGACACTCTGGTAAAGCGAAGTCTCCAACGACGCACGAACCTTTCCGGCGAGGCGAAAAGGCAAGCGCATGAGAACAGGAAGCCTGCTAGGCGTTACCGACCTGCTCGGTTTTCCCGAGTCGGTCTCACGAGCACGAGAGTACGTGAGGCATAAACTCGGGGAGGGTCATCCGGCGTTGGACGACGTGACGCTACTGGTTTCCGAGGTTGTCACGAATTCTGTGGTTCATTCCAACTCGCGAAACGGCGGGAGGGTGACGCTCGCCATCGCCGACTGTCACGACCTCATACACGTCGACGTGGTGGACGCCGGTGGTGACACCGCTCCGCATGTCGGCGGAGACCTTCTCGCCGAAGGCGGACGAGGGCTCATTCTGGTCGAGACGCTCTCGCATCGCTGGGACGTCTACGACCATCCGGCGGGGCGAACCGTCTGGTTCCAGGTGAAATACAAGCGTGGGGATGGTCATGACGGTCTTCCCACGACCGCGTAAGGGTCGAACCAGAGAAAGAAGCCCGGATTTCTGGCGATCACGAGGGAAGCAGAAAGGGGATGCGCGCAGGAGCCCCGGAAGCGTTCCGAGGGCTCCTCACAACACGTCTGGAAACAAAGGCACCCATGGGCGCATTGGTTGAGCGAGCGCTTTTCCCTGCCACGTACAGAAGGCCCGCAAGGCAGCCGTCAGGCATTCGAGCCTGGTCAGTAAGAATTCCCCGCATATGGGTGGGAAACGTCGATCATCCACCTGCGCCACGCGGCGTGTGATCACTCTGGATTCCCGGGCCAGTGTTCCAGTACCAGGTGGAGGGCGTCGAGGGATCGCTCCCAGGACGTCCGCACGTCGCGGGAGTGGCTGAATCCGCCATTGGCCTCAAGGGTGATGTAGCCGTGGAAGGCGCTGCGCAGCAGGCGGCCCGCGTCGGTGAGGTGGGGCTCGACCAGCCTGTACGCGCGGAGCATCGCGTGGGTGAGTTCGATGGTGCGGATGTAGGCGGTGCACTCGGCGAGGACGGCGGGGTCGATCTGGACCGCCTGGGTCGCCGCGTAACGGCCGGGGTGGGCCAGCGCGTAGTCCCGGTAAGCGTTGGCGAACGCGACCATGGCGTCCTTCCCGGCCCGGCCCGCGACCGCCGCGGCGATGCGGTCGGCGAGCTCGCCCGCGGCCAGCAGCGCGACGCGTTCCCGCAGATCCTTGAGGCCGCGGACGTGGGAGTACAGGCTCGCGTCCTTGACCCCGAAGCTCCGCGCCAGCGCGGACACGGTGATGTTCTCGAACCCGATGGCGTCCGCGAGGTCCGCGGCCGCCTCCGTCACGCGCTCGGTCGTCAGTCCCGCACGAGCCATCCGGCACCTCCATTTCCTAGAGACCCTAGGTAGTTGATTAATATATTGCATGCCGTCCCTAGGCGTTGTAGCGTTCCGCGGCATGAAAGCAGTAAGTGAGCACGAGATCCGTGCGTCGTTCGTCAACTGCTCCAAGGGGGAGGCCAAGCGGCTGACCCTCCTGCGGGGCCTGGCCGAGCAGCCCTGGGACGACCTCGACTTCCTCGGATGGCGCGACCCCGGCGCGCCGGATCGCGGCTATCTCGTCACCGAACGCGGCGGCGGGCTCGTCGGCGTGGCGCTCCGCCTGTCCGCCCAGCAGCGCGGGGGGCTCCGCCGTGGCATGTGCTCCCTGTGCCTGACCACGCATCCCGGCACCGGCGTCTCGCTGATGACCGCCCTGCGGGCGGGGCAGGCCGGGCGGGACGGCAACTCGGTCGGCGTGTACGTGTGTACCGACCTCGACTGTTCCCTGTACGTGCGCGGCAAGAAGATCCCCGACCTCGGAGGGCGGCTCGAAGAGTCCCTCACGGTGGAGGAGCAGATCGATCGCACAAGGATCAAGCTGTCCGCCTTCCTGGACAAGGTCATGGCGTGAGCCGGGACGCCCCGATCGGCCGCCCGCGAGCGCGGAGCAGGCCGGAACCGCCGAACAACCTGTTGTGAGAAGGAAGAGACACCATGCGCCACAGCGGATGGGCCGACGAGCGCTTCGGAGCGGTCGCGGACGCGTTCTCCCGTAACTTCGCCGAGTTCGCTGAGCTCGGCGCGGCCGTCACCGTCTTCGCGGGCGGGCGCAAGGTCGTGGACCTGTGGGGCGGCGTCGCGGACGAGCGCGGCGGCCGGCCGTGGGAGCGGGACACGATCGTCCCGGTCTTCTCCTGTGCCAAGGGCGTCGTCGGCATCTGCGCCCACCTGCTCGCACAGCAGGGACGGCTCGACCTCGACGCCCCGGTGAGCCGGTACTGGCCGGGATTCGCGCGGGCCGGCAAGGAGGCGATCACCACGCGCATGGTGCTCGGACACCGCGCCGGGCTCCCCGTCCTCGACCGCACGCTGAGCTTCGAGGAGATCACCGAGTGGACACCGGTGATCGACGCGATCGAGGAGCAGGAGCCCCTGTGGGAGCCTGGCGCCGCCTACGAGTACCACGCGCACGTCTTCGGCTTCCTCGTCGGCGAGGTGATCCGCCGGATCACCGGGCTCACCCCCGGCGCGTACTTCCGCGAGGCGATCGGGGACGAACGGGGACTCAGCACCTGGATCGGCCTGCCCCGGAGCGAGGTCGGACGGCTCGCCCGGCTCGCCGAAGCCGAGGGACGGCCCCCGATGCCCGGCCCCGAGACACTGCCCATGCGCATGGTCACGATGAACGGCGCGTTCGTCTTCCCCGGCCTGGACGAGCCTCACGGGTGGAACGACCCCGCGCTGCTCGGCGCCGAGGTCCCCGGCGCCGGCGCGGTCTCCTCGGCGAGCGGCCTCGCCGCGCTGTACGCGTCGGCCGTGACCGGAGTCGGCGGCTCGCCGAGGCTGCTGACACCGGAAACCATCACCGGCGCCGTCCGGGAACTGTCATCCGGGGCCACGTGGTCGGGATTCCCCGACGTGGGCGCCCGGTGGGGATCGGGTTTCCTGCTCGACTCCGGCTTCCGCCCCATGCTCGGCCCGCGCAGCTTCGGCAACGACGGCGCGGGCGGCCAGTTCGCCTTCGGAGACGACGAGTTCGGGATCGGCTTCGCCTACGTCGCCAACCGGATGATCGGCTACGGCGACGCGCGTGCCAGACGGCTTGTCACGGCGGTACGGGGGTGCCTGACCGCCGCCTGAGCCGCGGTCCGGTGCATCCGCGAGGGCGCCGGCTCCGAAAGAAAGGGGAAGAGGAGGACTCCATGCCGGACTTCGGGGCGGACACGGTGGTGGTCGTCGGGGCCGGGCTCGCGGGCCTGGCGTGTGCCGTGCGGCTGTGTGCGGCGGGGGTGCCGGTGCGGATGCTGGAGGCGTCCGCCAAAGTGGGCGGCCGGGTGCGCACGGACCGGGTGGAAGGCTTCCTGCTCGACCGGGGGTTCCAGGTGTTCAACACCGCCTACCCCGAGGCCGCGCGGGTCCTCGACATCGGCGCCCTGGATCTGCGGCCGTTCAGCTCCGGGCTCCTCGTCGCCCGCGACGGCGGGCGTGAGCGCGTGATGCTCCCGTGGAAGCACCTGGAGCACGCCGTCAGCGGCGTCCTCGCGCAGGTCGGGTCGATCGCCGACAAGGCCGCGCTCGTGGCGATGACCGGCCGCGACCTGTCCTTTCCCGCCTCGCTCGTCCGAGGGGGCAAGGAACGCACGACCGCCGCCGAGCTACGGCACTGGGGCATCTCCGACGAGATGGTCGACACGCTGCTGCGCCCCTTCCTGTCCGGTGTGCTGCTGGAACGGGAGCTGGAGACCTCCAGCCGCGTCTTCCATCTGTTCTGGCGCTCGTTCGCCCGGGGCACGATCGGCCTGCCGGCCCGGGGCATGGGGGAGATCCCGGCGCAGCTCGCCGCCCGGCTCCCCGAGGGGACGATCTCGCTGGAGACCCCCGTCGCGGCCGTCACCGCCGATGGCGTCGCGCTCGCGGACGGTACGGAGATCCGCGCCTCCGCCGTGGTCGTCGCCACCGACCCTGGCACCGCCGCCGCGCTGGTGCCCGGCCTGGACGTGCCCGCGATGCGCGCCGTCACGACCTTCTACCACGCCGCCCCGCGATCTCCCCTCGGCGAGCCCACGCAGGTCGTCGACCCCGAGGGGATCCTTGCCGACACGGTCGTACTGACCGACGCGGCCCCGGAGTACTCCGCGTACGGCCGGGCGCTGATCTCGACGTCGGTTCTCGGCGTCGCGGGGGACCAGGACGAACCCCGGATACGCGCACGCCTCACCGAAATCTACGGCGACACCTCCTCCTGGGAGCACATCGCCACCTACCCGATCGAGGCGGCACTGCCCGCGATGCCGCCGCCCATGCCGCTGCGGCGCGCCGTCAGGCTGGGCCGGGGGCGCTACGTCTGCGGCGACCACCGCGACACCGGCTCCATCCAGGGAGCCCTGGTGTCCGGCCGTCGAACCGCCGACGCCCTGCTCGCCGACGTGTGACAGCGAGCAGGGTGCGGCGCGTGGCCCCGGCCGGGGATCAACGGGGCCGCTGGCGTGTCAGGTGCCGTAGACCTCCATTTCCCAGAGGGAGTAGCCGTAGCCGGTGGCGCGCTGGGTGCCGTACAGGCGTACGTAGCGGGCGGTGGTGGCGGTGAAGGTGAGATCGTCTGTTCCGCCGTCGGATGTGGTGGTGGTGTAGGCGGGGGTCCAGGTGGTGCCGTTGGTGGAGGTCTCGATGCGGTAGGCCTTGCCGTAGGCGGCTTCCCAGGTGAGTTTGACGCGGTTGACCGAGCGGTTGGCGCCGAGGTCGATGGAGATCCACTGGGGGTCGGAGAAGGCGGATGACCAGCGGGTTCCGGCGTTGCCGTCGTTGGCGTTGGCGGCGGCGGTGCCGGCGTTCTCCACCGAGGAGGCGGTGACAGGACGTCCCTGCGACAGCAGCCCCGAGGTCGGCGGCGGCGTGACGGTCGGGGTGGGCGTGGGGGTCGTCACGGGACCGGTGGTCAGGGTGACCTCGTCGAGGTCGAACAGCGAGCCCGCGCCACCGGTGAACACCAGGAACAGCGGGCCGGTGGCGGTGCCGGTCAGCGTGGCGCTCACGGTCTGCCAGTTCTCCCAGCCGCCGGTCACCGGGACGGTCACCGATCCGAGCAGCGTCCCCGTGGCCGAACCCGACCGCACCTGGATGGTGCCGCCCGTGCCCGCCGACGCGACCCGCGCCGAGATGCCCGTGGCTCCGGCCGTGGAGACGCCGGAGAAGCCGAGCCAGTCACCGTTGTCGATGTAGCCGACCGCCTTGCCGCCGCGCGCGGAGGCCTTGTCGACCACCTGGGTGCCGAGCTGGGAGGTGAAGCTCTCGGCCTGCGTGGCGGCGGAGGGAGGCGGCGCCGTGCAGTCGCCCGTGGCGACGCCCGCCGCCCACCGGATCCCGCCGAGCAGGTGGGTGCGGAACAGCGGTTCCGCGTACGACTGCTGGGTGTGGCCGAGGCCGGTGTACCAGGCGCGACCGCCACGGAAGGGACGGCACCACGAGATGGGGTGGTCGGCGCCCATCGACCCGCCGGTGTAGGTCGACTCGTCGAGCGTCGCCAGCACGTGCGCGACGTCACGCGGGTTGGTGCGGTAGTTGTACAGCTCGTCGGTCCGCACCCAGGCGGCGGGAAGACCGGCCGTCGAAGGGTGCGCGCGGTCCTCCACCCGCACCGTGACCTGCTGGATGGCGGGGTGCGACTGGAACCAGGCGCCGACGAGCTGGCCGTAGTACGGCCAGTCGTACTCGGTGTCGGCCGCCGCGTGGACGCCGACGTAGCCGCCGCCCGCGGCGATGTAGGACTCGAAGGCCGTCTGCTGGGTGGCGTCGAGCACGTCCCCGGTGGTGCTGAGGAAGATGACGGCCTTGTACTGGGCCAGGTTGGCGGTGGTGAACGCGGTGGCGTCCTCGGTGGCGTCGACGGTGAAGTTGTTCGCCGCGCCGAGGTCGCGGATGGTCTGGATGCCGACGGGGATCGAGTCGTGCCGGAACCCGGCGGTCTTGGAGAACACGAGCACCTTGTAGGCGGGATCGGCCGCGAGGGCGCTCTGCGCGCCGATCCCGAAGACGGCCAGGATCAGGGCGCTCATCAGAGCGACAAGGAGTTTAGACACCGTAGACCTCCATTTCCCAGAGGGAGTAGCCGTAGCCGGTGGCGCGCTGGGTGCCGTACAGGCGTACGTAGCGGGCGGTGGTGGCGGTGAAGGTGAGATCGTCTGTTCCGCCGTCGGATGTGGTGGTGGTGTAGGCGGGGGTCCAGGTGGTGCCGTTGGTGGAGGTCTCGATGGCGTAGGCCTTGCCGTAGGCGGCTTCCCAGGTGAGTTTGACGCGGTTGACCGAGCGGTTGGCGCCGAGGTCGATGGAGATCCACTGGGGGTCGGAGAAGGCGGATGACCAGCGGGTTCCGGCGTTGCCGTCGTTGACGTTGGCGGCGGCGGTGCCGGCGTTCTCCACCGAGGAGGCGGTGACAGGACGTCCCTGCGACAGCAGCCCCGAGGTCGGCGGCGGGCCCGATCCAGTGCCCAGGGTGAAGTCGTCAAGGTCGAACAGCGAGCCCGCGCCGCCGGTGAACACCAGGTAGAGCTTGGTCGTGCCCGCCGGGGCCCCCGACAGGGGAGCGGTGACGTCGGTGAAGGTCTCCCAGCCTCCGGTCACGGGCACGGTCGCGGTGCCGAGCAGCGTGCCGGTAGGGGATCCCGCCCTGACCTGGATGGATCCGCCGACGCCGCCCGAGCTGACTCGCGCGCTGAACGACGGGATGCCCGACAGGACGTACGGGTCGAACTCGATCCAGTCGCCGTTCTCGATGTTGCCGACGGTCTTGGCGCCGTGGGCGGCGGCCTTGTCGAACAGCGCGATGCCCTGCGAGGTGGTGTAGTGCTCGGCCTGGCGGTTCTTCGGCTGGGTGACGACCTGCGCGTGCGTGGTCAGGCCGCCCGCGTCGGTGTACTCGGCGTCCCAGACTCCGAACAGGTTGGCCGCGCCGTCGTGCTCACCATTGAGCGGGGTCTGGATCGTGCCGGTGCAGCCGGTCGCCGTAGCCATCGGGTGGCCGTGCGTGTCGTGCCCCAGGATGTAGTTCATCTTGACCCGGGAGCAGTCGATCGTGCCGTCCTCGGCGTCGGTCGCGGTGATCCGGTACGGCACCGCGTCGCCGAAGGAGAACACCTGGCCGTTCTGCGGGAGCTGGATGCTCACCACCGGCGCGGTGTTGCCGACGGTCACCGTGACGTTGGCGGTGGCGGTCTTCCCCGTGCTGTCGCGTACCGTCAGCGTGACGACGTAGGTGCCGTTGGTGGTGTAGGTGTGGGTCGGGTTGGCCGCCGTCGAGGTGCCGCCGTCGCCGAAGGCCCACGCGTAGGTGATCGCGTCGCCGTCGGGGTCGGAGGTGCCGGCCGAGGAGAACGCCACGTTGAGCGGCGCCTTGCCGCTCACCGGGTTGCCCGAGGCGACCGCGATGGGCGCCCGCCCGCCGGTGCCGCCGCCGATGTACTCGATGCGGTAGAGGGCGGAGTCGGCGTTGCCGTTGAACCACCCCGTGCCGTAGTCGAGCACGTACAGCGCCCCGTCGGGGCCGAAGGCCATGTCCATCACGGTCTTGCCCGACCAGGGGAAGGGCTGGATCGCGCCACGGCTTCCGTCGCCGTTGACGATGATGTCCTT
>NZ_JBEZFH010000137.1:0-20079 GCF_040649355.1 Sphaerisporangium sp. NPDC049002
GGGGCACCCACATCCCCACGCAACACCCCCACCACCGACCAACCGGTATACGGGCGCAACGCCTCATCACACTCATCCAACGCCCGGCGAAACACACCGAACGCCTCATACAACCCCAACCCCATACCCGGCTGCTGCGACCCCTGACCAGGAAAAACAAACACCGTCCTCCCCACACCCCGCGCAGACAACCCACACACCACACCCGGATGAGAAAGCCCCCCGGCAACAGCCCCCAAAGCCTGCTCCACACCACCGGATTCCGGACCCACGATCACGGCCCGGTGCGCGAAATGCGTCCGCCCCCTGGCCAGACCATGAGCCACCGCCACCGCATCCACACCCGGACGACCAGCCAGATAACCCCCCAACCGCTCCGCCTGCGCCCGCAACGCCTCCTCGCTCCGCCCCGAAAGCGGCCACACCACCAACGACGACCCACCATCACCGTCGACGACCGGCGGCTCCTCCGCAACGGCCGGCGGCTCCTCAAGGATCAGATGAGCGTTCGTACCGCTGATACCGAACGACGACACACCCGCACGCCTGACCCGGTCGCCCCCCGGCCACCCCCGCGACTCGGCCAGCAGCGACACCGCCCCACCAGACCAGTCCACATGCGGACTCGGCTCGTCCACATGCAACGACCTCGGCAACACCCCCCGCTCCATCGCCGCGACCATCTTGATCACACCGCCCACGCCGGCGGCGGCCATGGTGTGGCCGATGTTGGATTTCAGTGAGCCCAGCCACAACGGCCGATCGGCCGGCCGGTCCTGCCCATAGGTGGCGATGATCGCCTGCGCCTCGATCGGATCACCCAGCGTGGTCCCGGTGCCATGAGCCTCGACGACATCGACATCAGCCGCGGCGATCCCCGCATTGGCCAGAGCCGCACGAATCACACGCTGCTGCGACGGACCATGCGGAGCCGTCAGACCATTCGACGCCCCGTCCTGGTTGACCGCTGTCCCCCGGATCACCGCCAGCACCCGGTGACCCAGACGACGGGCGTCGGACACCCGCTCCAGCAACAGCATCCCGGCGCCCTCGCCCCAGCCGGTCCCATCGGCCGCCGCGGCGAACGCCTTGCACCGTCCATCGGACGCCAGCCCCCGCTGCCGCGAGAACTCCACGTACATGCCGGGGGTCGCCATGACCGTGACACCGCCGGCCAGCGCCAGCGCGCACTCACCCCGGCGCAACGCCTGAACGGCCAGATGGATCGCCACCAGCGAGGACGAACACGCCGTGTCCACCGTGATCGCCGGACCCTCCAAACCCAGCACATAGGAGATACGCCCGGACGCCACGCTCAACGTGCTCCCGGTCAGCAGGTAGCCGTCGTGACCCGCGGCCGGTTCGTGCAGGCGGGGGCCGTACTCGGAGGTCAGAGCTCCGACGAACACGCCCGTCGCGGTGCCGCGCAAGCCGGCCGGGTCGAGGCCCGCGTGTTCGAGCGTCTCCCAGGCGACCTCCAGCGCCACCCGCTGCTGGGGATCCATCCCCAGCGCCTCACGCGGCGAGATGCCGAAGAACTCCGCGTCGAACCCGTCCGCGTCGTGCAGGAACCCGCCTTCCCGCGCGTACGTGGTTCCGGCGTGGTCAGGGTCCGGATGGAACAACCCGTCGAGGTCCCACCCCCGGTTGACGGGGAACGCCCCGATCGCGTCCACCCCGTCCGCGACCAACCGCCCCAGATCCCGCGCCGAGCGCACCCCGCCCGGATAGCGGCAGCCGATGCCCACGATGGCGATCGGTTCGCGTGCCTGGTCGGCCGAACGCTGGTTGGCCTGCTTCAGCGACTGGATCTCTTTCAGAGAGCGACGCAGCGCCTCTACGAGCTCTTGGTCGGATGCCTTCATCTCAACTCTCCGATCCACTTGGCGGCGAGGAGTACTCGCGGGCCAGCTCTAGAAGGGCGCGGGGGTCCATGGTGTCGATGTCGTCGGTACTCGGAGTCCGCACGGTGTCGGGCGCCGGTGAACCGTCGGCGAGGGCGAGCAACTGCTCCAGCAGTCCGGTTTCACGTAGCTTCCGCAGCGGAATGGCGGCGAGCTTGGCGCGTACGGCGCTCTCCTCCCTGTCGGCCTCCGCGGCGGGCCCGGGGACCGTGGCGTTCAGGTGGAGCGCGACCGCTTCCGGAGTCGGGTGGTCGAAGATGAGGCTTGAGGGGAGGCGCAGGCCGGTCGCCGTGTTGAGGCGGTTGCGAAGTTCGACCGCGGACAGGGAGTCGAAGCCGATCTCCTTGAACGCGCGGCGGACGTCGACGCCGCCGGGGTCGGCGTGCCCGAGGGTCGCGGCCACGTGACCGCGAACCAGGTCGAGCAACAGGCCGTGCCTGGCCTCGCCGGTCAGCCCGGCGAGCCGCTCGGCGAACGAGGCGGTGCCTGCGGGAGCGGCGGCACCGGCGGTGCGCCGGGCCGGTGCGCGGACCAGCCCCCGCAGCAGCGGCGGCACGGTCCCTTCACGGACCGCGGCGGCCAGCGCCGCCCCGTCGAACTCCGTGAGCAGCAGGAACGGATCGCCGGTCGACAACGCCCCGTCGAACAGGGCGAGACCGGACTCGGTGGTGAGGGGTCTGAGGCCCGAACGGGACATCCGCCGCAGGTCGGTGGTGGTGAGGCTCCCGGTCATGCCGCTGCCCTCTTCCCACAGTCCCCAGGCGAGGGAGAGGGCGGGCAGGCCCCGCACGTGGCGGTGATGCGCCAGGGCGTCGAGGTAGGCGTTGGCGGCCGCGTAGTTGGCCTGCCCGGGACCGCCCAGCGTGCCGAGGACCGAGGAGAACATGACGAACGCGGCCAGGTCCTGATCGCGGGTGAGCTCGTGCAGGTTCCAGGCCGCCTGGGCCTTCGGACGCCACACCTCCTGGAACCGCTCCGGTGTCAGGGAGCCGATGACGCCGTCGCGCAACACGCCCGCGGCGTGGATCACCATGGTCAGCTCGCGTCCCTTGAGCAGACCGGCCAGAGCGTCGCGGTCGCCGGTGTCGCATGCGGCGATCTCCACCCGCGCGCCGAGTTCGGCGAGTTCCGCCGCCAGTTCCACGGCCCCTTCCGCGTCCGGTCCGCGCCGGCTGGTCAGCAGGAGACTGCGGGCGCCATACCGGCGGACGAGGTGCCGGGCCACGAACGAGCCCAGCGTCCCGGTTCCACCGGTGATCAGAACCGTGCCCTCGGGGTCGAACGGCGCGGGCACCGTGAGCACGATCTTCCCGACATGACGGGCCTGACTCATGAACCGGAAGGCCCGCGGAGCCTGCCGGATGTCCCAGCAGGTCACCGGCAACGGCTGGAGCACTCCCCGCTCGAACAGCCGCGCCAGCTCCACGAACATCCGCTGAACACGGTCGGGCTCCAGCAGCAACAGGTCGAACGCCTGGTAGGCGACGCCCGGATGGGTCTTGGCGATCTCATCGGGGTCGCGGAGGTCGGTCTTGCCCATCTCGATGAAACGGCCGCCACGGGGCAGCAGATCCAGGGAGGCGTCGACGAACTCCCGGGCCAGCGAGTTCAGCACCACATCCATACCGCGCCCCCCGGTGGCCCCCAGGAAACGCCGGCCGAAGGCCGGGTCCCGGGTGGAGGCGATCCGCCCGTCGTCCACCCCGAGGCCGCGCAGGGTGTCCCACTTGCCCTCACTCGCGGTCGCGTAGACCTCCGCGCCCAGATGCCGGGCGAGCTGGATCGCCGCCATGCCCACACCACCGGCCCCGGCGTGAACCAGGAGCGATTCCCCCTGCCTCAGTCCGGCCAGGTCCACAAGCGCGTGGAACGCGGTCAGGAACACGACCGGTACCCCGGCCGCCTGCGCGAACGACCAGTCTGCGGGAATCGGGGCGACCAGGCGGTGATCCGTCACCGTCACCGGTCCTGCGCCGTTCGGGAACAGCCCCATCACCCGGTCGCCCGGCCGCACTCCCGCGACCTCCGCGCCGACCTCGACGACGACTCCGGCGCCCTCCCTGAGCACCCTGCGGTCGGCCAGCATGCCCAGCGTGATGAGTACGTCCCGGAAGTTCAGCCCGGCCGCCCGCAGCGCGACACGTACCTGCCCGGGTTCCAGCCCACCGGTCAGCTCCGGGGCGTCGACCAGCGCCAGGGCGTCCAGACCGCCCTGGTCGGTCACCTCCAGCCGCCAGCCGCTCAGCCCCGGCGGCACCAGCGCGGCCTGGTGAACGGGATAAGGGACCACCCGTGCCGCCAGCAGCCGCCCCTCACGAACCGCGAGCTGAGACTCGCCTCCCGCCAACGCGGTCCTGATCGCACCCGGCAGCGCGTCCTTGGACGTCTGGCGGGCGTCGACGTCGAGCAACACCAGCCGCTGCGGATTCTCGGTCTGCGCGGTACGGACCAGCCCCCACACGGCGGCCGACACGTCGCTGACGCTCTCGCCGTCGAGCGCCGCGACCGCATCGCGTGTCAGCACCACCAGCCGCGACGTGCCGAACCGCTCGTCGGCGAGCCAGCTCCGCACCAGGCTCAGCACGTCCTCGGCGCGGCCGGCGGCCGCGGAGGCGCTCTCCCAGTTCTCGTCCGCGTCCACCACGGCGACCACCACGGCAGGCCCTGTGGGGGCCGGCTGATCGTCGAGCCACGCGCGTAGCTGATCCAGATCGGCGAACCGCCGGCCGGGCGGAAGGCCGGGAAGCGGCTCCGTCCCCTGGCGGTCCTGCTCGTCGGCGCCGACCCGTACGACCGCCCAGGTCGAGGCGGGGTCCGAGGAGGAGTCCGCCGGCGTCTCGACCGCGTCGATCGGGGTCCACGAGAGAAGGTGCGTCCCTGCGTCACGACCCTCACCGGCGACGGGACGGTCGAGCAGGGCCAGCTGCTCCGCGCTCACCGGCCGGAGCGTGAGCTCCTCCACCAGCGCGACCGGCGCCCCGTCCGAGTCCGCGCAGACCACGCTGACGGCGTCGGCGGACGTAGGGGCCACCCGGACGCGCAACGCCCGCGCCCCTGTGGCGAACAGGCGCACCCCACTCCAGGAGAACGGCAGACGCACCGCACTGTCACCGGCACCGGCAGACGCACCCGCTATGAGGATGGCGTGCAGGGCCGCGTCCAGCGCCGCCGGGTGGATTCCATAGCCGTCGCAGTCCACCGGCTCCGGCAGGCGCACCTCGGCGAAGAGCTCCTCGCCACGCCGCCAGACCGCGTGCGCCCCCTGGAAGGCCGGCCCGTACTCGTATCCCCGCTCGGCCAGCCGCTCGTACACCCCGTCGAGGGCCATCGCCTCAGCACCCGCCGGCGGCCACACCTCCAGGTGCTCCTCCTCACCGGCGCTCAGAGGCGCCAGCACGCCGGAGGCGTTCCTCGTCCACCGGTCCCCGTCCGCCGCGGCCCCGCCCCGGCGGGAATGGATCGTGAACGAGCGCCGCCCCTCGTCGCCGGGTCCGGCGATGACGAGCTGGACGGACACCTGCCCGCCCTCATCCGGCACCGCCAGCGGAGCCTCCAGTGTCAGCTCCTCGATCCCGTCGCAGTTCAGACGTTCCGCCGCGTGCAGCGCCAGTTCCGCGAACGCCGCGCCCGGCAGCAGGACGCGGCCCAGCACCGCGTGATCGGCCAGCCACGGGTGCGCGCTTCGCGACAACGAGCCCGTGAGGATGACACCCGCGCCGTCGGCCACCTCCACCGCCACGCCGAGCAACGGGTGATCCGCCGCGTCCACCCCTGCCCGCGTCACGTCGCCCGCGCCGAGGGTGGAAGCCAGCCAGTAGGACCGGCGCTGGAACGCGTACGTGGGCAGGGCCAGGCGGCGTCCGGCTCCGAGGACCGGCGACCAGTCGACCGGCGCGCCGCTGACCCAGGCGTCGGCGAGCGAGGCGCGAAAGCGCGCGGGACCGCCCTCCTGGCGGCGCAGCGACCCGATGACCGCGACGGTGGCGCCCGCGTCGGCCGCCGTGTCCTCGATCGCGCCGGTCAGCACCGGATGCGGGCTGACCTCGACGAAACGGTCGTGTCCCTGCTGGATCAGGGTGCGGATCGTACGTTCGAACTCGACACCATGGCGCAGGTTGCGGTACCAGTAGCCCGCGTCCAGCTCGGCGGTGTCCTGCGCCTCCCCAGTGACGGTGGAGTAGAACGGGATCCGCCCCGCCCGTGGCGCGGTCGCGGCGAGCGCTTCGAGGATCGGCTCACGAAGGGCTTCCACATGCGGGCAGTGAGAGGCGTAGTCCACCGCGACCCTCCGGGCCTGCGCCCCCCTGGCACGGTAGACCGCCATGATCTCCTCGACCGCGTCCGCGTCCCCCGACACCACGGTGGCGGCCGGGCCGTTGACGGTGGCCACAGAAAGACGCCCCGGCCAACCGGCCAGTTCCTCGCGGACCTGATCAGCCGGCACACCCAGGAACGCCATGCCGCCGGTGCCGGCGAGGGCGGTCAGTGCCTGGCTGCGCAGAGCGACGACGCGCGCGGCGTCCGCCAAGGACAGGGCTCCCGCGACATACGCCGCGGCGATCTCCCCCTGGGAATGACCGACGACGGCGTCCGGGCGAACGCCGTGGGCCTCCCATTCGCGGGCCAGGGACACCATGACGGCGAACAGTGCGGGCTGCACGACGTCCACACGGGCCAGAGCGGCGGCATCGTGGAGCACCTCACGCAGGTCCCACTGAACGTACGGGGCCAGGGCATCGGCGCACTCGGCGAGCGCGTCGGCGAAGACCGGTGAGTGTTCGGCCAGCTCGACGGCCATTCCCGCCCACTGGGATCCCTGCCCGGGAAAGACGAACACCGTCTTGCCGTGCGCGGGCACGCCCTGCGCGACGTCGGGGGCCGCGGTTCCCTCGGCCAGCGCGGTCAGGCCATGGAGGAAGTCCGCACGCTCGCTTCCCATCACCGCCGCACGATGCTCGAACACGGCGCGGGTGGTGGCCAGGCTGTGGGCCACGTCGACCGGCCGCAGCTCGGGGTCGGCCCGGACGAACTCCGCCAGTCGAGCGGCCTGCGCACGCGGCGCGCCCTCGGACCTTCCCGACAGGAGCCACGGCACCACGCGACGCTCTTCCGTGCCCGCGTCGGTGGGTTCTGCCGTCGCGGGTCCTTCAGCCGGCGGCGCCTCCTCCAGGATGAGGTGCGCGTTCGTGCCGCTGATCCCGAAGGACGACACAGCCGCCCGCCGCGGCCGCCCGTACGGGTGCCAGGGCCGCGGTTCGGTGAGCAGCGACACCGCCCCACCGGCCCAGTCGACGTGCGGGCTGGGCTCGTCGATGTGCAGGGTCTTGGGCAGGAGGCGATGCTCCATCGCCATGACCAGCTTGATCACACCGCCGACCCCGGCCGCGGCCTGAGTGTGACCGATGTTGGACTTCACCGACCCCAGCCACAGTGGCTGATCGGCCGGCCGGTTCTGCCCATAGGTGGCGATGATGGCCTGGGCTTCGATCGGGTCGCCCACGGTGGTGCCGGTGCCGTGGGCCTCCACCGCGTCCACGTCGCCTTCGGTGAGCCCGGCGGCCGTCAGCGCCTGCCTGATCACACGCTGCTGTGACAGCCCGTTCGGCGCGGTCAGACCGTTGCTCGCGCCGTCCTGGTTCACCGCGGATCCCCGGACCACCGCGAGCACCTGGTGACCCAGACGCCGGGCGTCGGACAGGCGCTCCATGAGTACGAGGGCGACGCCCTCCCCCCAGGCGGTGCCGTCGGCTTGGGCGGCGAAGGGCTTGCACCGGCCGTCGTGGGACAGCCCCCGCTGCATGCTGAACTCGACGAACAATCCGGGGCTGGACAGGACGGCGGCGCCACCGGCCAGTGCCATCGCGCATTCGCCCTGACGCAGGGCCTGGGAGGCCAGGTGCATGGCGACCAGGGAGGAGGAGCAGGCGGTGTCGACCGTGATGCTCGGGCCTTCGAAGGCGAAGGTGTGCGCGATCCGCCCGGACGCGACGCTGGGT
Organism: Sphaerisporangium sp. NPDC049002; assembly: GCF_040649355.1. Lineage (NCBI taxonomy): Bacteria > Bacillati > Actinomycetota > Actinomycetes > Streptosporangiales > Streptosporangiaceae > Sphaerisporangium > Sphaerisporangium sp. NPDC049002. The sequence continues at coordinate 7,901 of NZ_JBEZFH010000137.1, forward strand.
GAGTTCCCGGTCAGCAGGTAGCCGTTGTGGCCCCCCGCCGGCTCGTACAGGCGCGGGCCGTACTCCTGGGCTCCGGCGCCGACGAACACCCCGACGGGTTCGCCGCGCAGCGTTGCCGGATCGATGCCGGACCGTTCGAACGCCTCCCAGGCGACCTCCAGCAGCAGCCGCTGCTGGGGATCCATCGCGGCGGCCTCCCGAGGGCCGATCCCGAAGAAGCCGGCGTCGAAGGCGGCGGCGTCGAGGAAGCCCCCTCGCCGGACATAGGTCCGGCCCGGCACTCCCGGCCGCGGGTCGTACAGCCTGCCCAGGTCCCACCCTCGATCGCCCGGGAACGGTCCCGTCGCGTCGACCTCGTCCGCCACCAGCCGCCACAGGTCCTCCGGTGACCCGACACCGCCCGGATAACGGCAGGCCATTCCGATGATCGCGATCGGTTCGCCGGCCCTGGCCTCCGCGTCCTGCTCTCGCGGCGCTCCCGTGCGGCCGTCGCCCCCCACCGCGTCACCGAGGTGGCGGGCGAGCGCTTCGGGGGTGGGATGGGCGTAGACGAGCGTGGCATCGCGTCGCAGCCCGGCCGCGTCGGTCAGCCGGTTGCCGAGCTCGACCGCCATGAGCGAGTCGAACCCCAGGTTCTTGAACGTCTGCCCGGGCTCGACGGCGTCAGGGCCGGCATGACCCATGACCGCCGCGGCGTGTGCCCGCACGAACTCCAGCAGGATCCGAGGCCGCTCCTCCGTGCCCGCCGCGGTCAGCCGGCCGGAGAGCGACGAGGCCGCCTTACCGGGAACGTCCGGCGTCCGCTCGGCCTGCGGGAGCTCGCCGGCTCCGTCCCCCGCGACCACGGCGCGGGCGGGCCGGGCCGTCGCGCCGGGCCAGTACGACCGGCGCTGGAAGGCGTAGGTCGGCAGGCCGACCCGCCGGCCGGCGGTGAGCGTGGTGGTCCAGTCGACCGGTGCGCCGCTGACGTGAGCGTGGGCGAGTGAGGTCGTGAAGCGGGCGGGGCCGCCGTCGTCCCGGCGAAGTGAGTCGATGACGGCGACGGGGGAGCCCGCGTCGGCGGCCGTGTGCGTGATCGCGCTGGTCAGTACGGGGTGCGGGCTGATCTCGATGAAGCGCTGATATCCCGCCGCGAGCAGGCCGCGGACCGCGCGTTCGAAGTCGACCGGCCGGCGAAGGTTCCGGTACCAGTAGGCGGCGTCGAGCCCGGCGGTGTCCATGATCTCGCCGGTGACGGTCGAGCAGAAAGGGACCCGTCCGGCAGACGGCTGGATCGAACCGAGCCCGTCGAGGATCGGCTCACGTAGCACCTCCACATGCGCGCAGTGGGAGGCGTAGTCGACCGCGACCACCCGCGCGTGGACTCCCCTGGCTTGCAGGTCGGCCACCGTCTCGGCGACGGCGTCCGCGTCTCCGGACACGACGGTCGCGGCGGGGCCGTTGACCGCTGCGACGGCCAGGCGCCCGCCCCGACCGGCCAGTTCGGCGCGGACCTCGTCGGCGGGGAGCCCCAGGAAGGCCATCCCGCCCGTACCCGCCAGGCGGGTGAGGGCCTGGCTGCGCAGGGCCACGATCCGGGCGGCGTCCGCCAGGCTCACCGCACCGGCGACGCAGGCCGCGGCGATCTCACCCTGGGAATGCCCGACCACGGCATCGGGGCGCACCCCGTGCGCCTCCCAGTGCCGCGCGAGGGAGACCATCACCGCGAACAGAGCCGGCTGCACGACCTCGACGGACTGGAGAGCGGCGGGGTCACGGAGCACCTCGCCGAGGTTCCAGCGCACATGCGGAACCAGGGCCTCGGCGCACTCGTCGAGCGCCCCGGCGAACACAGCGGAGGCTTCGGAGAGCTCGACGGCCATGCCGGCCCACTGGGACCCCTGGCCGGGGAAGACGAACACGGTCTTGCCGGGCACGGCCGTGCCCCGCACGAGGTTGGGCGTCGCGGCGTCACCGGCCAGTGCGGTCAGGCCCTGGAGGAGGTCGCCGCGCTCGCTCCCCAGTACCACCGCCCGGTGCTCGAAGGTGGTGCGCGTGGTCGCGAGGCTGTGGCCCACGTCCACCGGACGCAGCCCGGGATCGGCCTCGACGCGCTCCGCCAACCGGGCGGCCTGCGCGGCCAGCGCCGCCTCCGACCGGCCGGAAATCACCCAGGGCACCACCCCGGGCCCGCCACGGTCCTCCACGGGGCCGGCCGAGGAGGGCTCGGCGACCGGCGGTGCCTCCTCCATGATCACGTGAGCGTTGGTGCCGCCCATCCCGAACGAGCTGACGCCGGCGATCAGGGGCTGATCCGGACAGGGCCAGGGGCCCGAAGCCGTCCGCACGCGCAGGTTCAGCTCGTCGAGCGGGATGGCCGGAGAAGGCGATTCGAAGTTCAGACTCGCCGGCAGGGTCCGCGCCTTGATGCTCAGGGCGACCTTGAGCAGGCCCACGATGCCGGCGGCCGCCTCCAGATGACCGACATTGGTCTTGACGGACCCGACGACCAGCGGGCTGTCCGCTGGGCGGCAGGCGCCTACCGCCGAACCGAGGGCGGCGGCCTCGATCGGATCGCCGAGCCTGGTACCGGTGCCGTGCAACTCCACGTACTGCACCCGCGCGGGCGAGACACCGGCCCGCGCGCACGCTCGCCGCACCACGTCCGACTGGGCGTCGGCGTCGGGCACGGTCAACCCGTCGGTGGCGCCGTCGTTGTTCACCGCGTTGCCCCGGATCACGCAGTAGATCCGGTCCTGATCCGCCAGCGCGCGGGCCAGCGGCTTGAGCACGACGACGCCCCCGCCCTCGCCGCGTACGAACCCGTTCGCACGGGCGTCGAAGGTGAAGCTACGGCCGTCCGGGGACAGCCCGCCGAACCTCGCCGCGGCCAGGGTGCCCTCCGCCAGGATGCCGAGGTTCACCCCGCCCGCCAGCGCGAGGGCCGACTCCCCGCTCCGCAGGCTCTCGACCGCCAGATGGACGGCGACCAGGGACGAGGCCTGCGCGGCGTCCACCGTCAGGCTGGGACCCCGCAACCCAAGGGTGTAGGACACGCGGTTGGCGATGATGCCCCGGTTCAGACCCGTCAGGGTGTGCTGGGCGATGGCGGCGGTTCCCTGGCGATCCAGCAACCGGGCGTACTCGTCTCCCATCGCCCCGATGAACACCGCCGTCCGGCTGCCCGCCAGGGACGCGGGGAGGATGCCCCCGTCTTCGAGCGCCTCCCACGCCAGTTCCAGCGTCAACCGCTGCTGGGGATCCATGGCGACGGCCTCACGGGGCGAGATCCCGAAGAAGCCCGGGTCGAACTCGTCGACCCCGTCGAGGAATCCACCGCGCCGGAAGCCCGCGAGATCCGGAGAGGCGTCATCGCCCGGATCGACGTCCCAGCGGCCCTCGGGTACGGGCGTCAGCGCGTCCACACCATCCCGGAGCAACCGCCAGAACGCCTCAGGATTCGGCGCCTTGGGAAGTCGGCAGGACACTCCGACAATCGCGATCCGATCGTCGGAACTGCTCATTGGATTGTGTGCCGTCTCGTCGGCGCGCACAGGAGATGTCCTTCCGCGTGGTAGGCAGGCGTGCCGGCCCGGGACGCGTCACATGCGTGGCCGCAGGAGACGTCATCCAGGGATCGCGCGCCTGGAGTCCGGCCACGTGAAGGGCCAGAGACAGCGGCGTCTCGGTTGGAGAACGGAAACGCCGCCACAGGAGTGGAGAAGTCGCTCGGCGTCCGTCCCGCCGCGTCAGCGGGAAGGAGCGGATCGGCGACAGCCGGTGGAGGCGGTCACGGGTGGACCGGCCTCCCGGCGGAGGGGTGGTACGGGGTCCCGTCCCCCGCGGCCTCCGCGAGGCAGGAGATGGTCGCCCTCATCGGCGTACCGCGATGCGATCAGGGTGTCTGTCGCGCTGTTCGACGGCACTTCGGTCCAGTGATTCGTGATGTACGCCAGGGATGCTTCCCGCGCGTCATGCCCGATTGTCCAGGAAGCCGGAATTCCTGCCGGCGACACTGGCGATAGGTGACCTTCTTCGCCGGACGGCACTTCGTCGCGGCCGTCAGGCCCTTCTACCGCATTCGTCATCGTAAAGCGTCCATCTGATCACCCGCATATCGTGTGCACCGCAACCCCAGACCTCGCATGACAGGCGATCGGCCGTCGCCGGCACGCCGAGGACGACCGCTCTTTCGATGTCCACGACAACCGCTGCCGGATTCGACGTCCGTCATCATAGACGGGCGACATGTGACACTGTCAAGATGGGTTCACGGCATCCCGGATTCCGGTCCTCCCCAGGCGGCCGGAATCACCGGGGAACGCGGATTTCCATCCCGCCTGCCAGCGGTGGACGCCGTCCCTGCGATCGGTGCGTGGCCCTCGAACCGCCCGATCGCGCCCCGGTTCTTCCGAGGCGGTGACGACGGCGGCCCGGCCCCCGAATCCCTTCCCGCGACGCACCTGACGGAATGACCCGATCCGGCCCCGTGGCGACCGCCCGGCATCTGGTGAGCGGTCATGGCCGTCTGTCAATGCGGCCTTCGCGCGTCGGCCCAGAGGGCGAACTCCCGGCTCGGACACCGGCACCGACCGGTGCGCCCAATCGGCCCCTTAAGCCGATACCAAGCGCGGACAAGTGAATTCTAAGCGTGCTATCACACCATGGATCTGGCGAAGAAAGATGCTTTCCCGGCGCGGGATATTCGCCCGGGTCCTGCGTCGCGATTTCGCGGAAAAAAGTGATCGGGAGAAGCGGGAGGTAGCCGGCACGGAATGGTGCGCAGCGATTCCCGTCCGAAATCGAGAATCAATCCGGCCATTCCCAGGACCGTCGTCCGAGCCCTCGGACGACGGGATTCACCGAACGTGCCCGGTCTCGAACGTGCCTGGCACCGCGGCGGACGTGGACCGCCGCGAGGCCCCCTTTCAGAGCACGGCGGGAAGACCCTGCGGCTCACACCACCGGGTAACCGTCACGAGCAGAAACAAAGAGGACCAACGTGAGTGCCCATGAGTTCGACATGCTTTGCCGCGCCGTGGAGGACATGGACGCGGATCGAGCCGACAGCGCCCAGCGCCGGCTCGACAAGCTTCGCGGCCTGATCGACCCCGAGAGGATGGGCGATGACTTCCTCTACCTGCTCTACCACGACGCCTTGGCCCGCAGGCTCGGAACTTGCCAGGACGAACGCGACAATCTGTACCTACGCCGTTTCGAGCGACCGCAGATCGAGTTGTTCGACCTGATGGCGGAACACCTGCCGGTGCTGACTCTGGCCGGTCGCATCGGCGGCGCGCTGCTCGCCGGTCACCTCGCGGGACGGGACACGGCCACCCTGCTGTCGGTGGGCATCGGCTCGGGAGCCCAGGAGGCGGCGGTGCTCACCGCGCTCGCGAAGCGCGGCCAGGCACCCGGGCGGCTGACGGTGATCGGGGTGGACCCCGCGGTGGCCAGCCTCCACCAGGCCGAACGATCCATCCGCGACACCGGTGTCACGCTGGACTTCCATGCCGTGCCCCGCTTCGCCGAGCACATGACCGACGAGGACTGGGACCTGGTGCGCCGGGCGCCACGCCCGCTGGTCATGAACGCCGCGTTCGCGCTGCACCACCTGCGGGACACCGCGTCCGGCGTCGACGAGCGGAACGTGTTCCTGGCGAAACTGCGCGCCGCGGAGCCGGACGTCGTCGTGCTGTGCGAGCCGGACTCCGATCATCACCGGGTGGCGCTGACCGAGCGGTTCCACAACTCCTGGCGGCACTTCCACGCCGTCTTCCGCCTGATAGACGCGCTGGACGTGTCGGACGCCGACCGCAACGCGATGAAGCTGTTCTTCCGGCGCGAGGTGATCGACATCGTGGGCACCACGGACGACGAGGACCGCTACGAACGTCACGAGCGGGCCGAGACATGGCTCGCCCGGCTGCGCGAGGCCGGTTTCCGGCCGATGCCCGCGCCCGCGGAGTCGGTGTCGGAACCGATCCCTCCCGCCTTCATCCGCCAGGACCCGGACAGCGTCCGCATCGGGTTCGACGACGAGCCGATCCTGGCCGTCATCCAGGCGGTGCCGGCGCGCATGTAGGTCAGGTGCCGGGCGGCGGGACCACGACCGTTCCCGTGGCGGTGACCGCGGTGATCGGCACGGCGAGGACCTCGGCGGCCGAGGGTGAGACGGAGGGCGTCGCCCGGCACACCACCCGTGCCTCGAAGGCGAGGGCTCGGCTACGGTTGCCGACGCGCGTCATGGTCGCCGAGACCTCGATGACGTCCCCCGCGTGGATCGGCGCGAGGAACCGCACGTCCGCGTACGAGGCGAAAAGGCCCTCGTCGCCGTCGGTACGGATGCACATCTCGGTGGCCACGTCGCCGAACAGGCCGAGCGCGTACGCCCCGTCGACCAGGTTTCCGCCGTAGTGGGCGTGGGAGTACGGGACGTACCGCCGATGGGTGACGGTGAGCCCGAGGAAGTCTCCTGCCGTGCCGCCGGGCGTGTCACTCATCGGGCTCCCATTCGGGGATCAGGGCGTGGACGATATAGCCGGCGACCTCGGCGGGGGTGGTGCCCTTGCCGAAGATGCGGTCGACGCCGAGGTCTGCGGGGGTCACGGTGTCGAAGCGGGGGCCGCCGACGATGAGGAGCGGGCGGCCCAGTCCCCCGCCGACGGCCGTCGGGTACGCGTCGGTGAAGGCTCCGGCCATCTGCTTGGTGTTGTGGACGTGGGCGCCCTTCTGGGTCACGACCTGGGAGACGAGCACGGCGTCCGCGTTGACCGCCTTGGCGTGGGCGACGAGGGCGTCGACCTCTACTTGTGCTCCGAGGTTGTGCACCTCGATCTCCCGGTAGTACTCAAGCCCCTTCTCTCCGGCGAATCCCTTGACGTTGAGGATGGCGTCGATGCCGACGGTGTGGGCGTCCGTGCCGATGCAGGCGCCGACGACCACGAGCCTGCGCTGGAGCACCGTCTTGATGGCGAGGTTGACCTGCTTCGGTGTCAGGAGCGGGTATTCCCGGCCTTCCGGGACGTCGATACCCGCGTAGTCGATGAGGTGGCCGACCCGGCCGTACACGATGAAGAAGGTGAAGTCGGGTCCCATCGCCTTGGCGTGCACGACGCTGGCCGGGTCGAGTCCCATCCCTCTCGCCAGTTGCGACGCCGCCGCCTCGGCGCGAGGACCGTGCGGCACGGGCAGGGTGAAGGACACCTGGACCATGCCGTCACCCGTGGTGTCGCCATAGGGCCGGATGACCTGCTTGATCGTATCCAGATCCGTCGTCACGCGTTTTCCTCAGTGGTTTCCAGGAGGTGGGTGGCGGGGTTGTAGTAGGCGCCGGACTGCTGGACGACGCCGTCCAGGCCCTTGCCCCGGTCCGGGGGGCGGCGGGTCACGCCGAAGGTGCCCTGGGCGATGGCGGTGAGGAGGGAGGTGTCGCAGACGCGGTCGAGGAGGTCGACGGTCTCGGAGAGGACCTGGCGGGCGCGTTCGACGGTGAGGCCGCCGGCGGCCGGGACGAAGTCCTCGTGCAGGGCGCCGACGGCCCGCCGCACGTAGCGGACGTTCTCCAGGGCGAGGTCGCGGTCGGACAGCCAAGGCGTGTGGATGCCCTCGGTCATCATGCCGATGAGCAGGATGGACTGCCCGGTCAGGACCCCGGCGAGGTTGAAGAAGGCGTCCAGCAGATAACCGGCGAAGATGTTGCCGGTCATGTGCTTGGTGGGCGGCATGTACTTCAGCGGCGCGTCGGGGAACAGCTCCCGTACGAGCAGCGCGTGCGCCAGCTCCAACCTGAACGAATCCGGGATTTCCGGATTTATCTCAAAAGCATGGCCCAGGCCGAGCTGCCAGTCCGCGAGCCCCGCCTCGTGCCCGAACCGCTCGTTGAGAAGCTGGGACGCGATGACCGTGTGCGCCGCGTCCACCGCGTCGGCCGTGGTGAGGTAGTTGTCCTCGCCCGTGTTGATGACGATGCCCGCGCGGGCGTGGACCTGACGGGAGAACCGCTGGTCCACGAAGGTGCGGATCGGGTTGATGTCGCGGAAGATGATCCCGTACATGCAGTCGTTGAGCATCATGTCGAGCCGTTCGAGGCCCGCCAGCGTCGCGATCTCCGGCATGCATAGGCCGCTCGCGTAGTTGGTCAGCCGCACGTACCGGCCCAGCTCGGCCGACACCTCGTCCAGCGCGGCGCGCATCAGGCGGAAGTTCTCCTGGGTGGCGTACGTCCCGGCGTACCCCTGCCTGGTCGCGCCCTCGGGCACGTAGTCCAGCAGCGACTGGCCGGTTGACCTGATCACGGCGATGACGTCGGCGCCCTCGCGCGCCGCCGCCTGGGCCTGTGGGATGTCCTCGTAGATGTCGCCGGTCGCGACGATCAGATAGATCCAGGGCATCTCCGGGTCACCGTGCTTGGCGAGGAGCCGCTGCCGCTCCGCCCGGTTGTGGTCGATGGTGGCGATCCCGCGAGCGACCGCCGCCCGCGCCCGTGTGCGCGCCCGTACGGCTCGCTCTCCGTCCGGGACGGTGAACCTGGCGGCGAGCAGGGACAGCGGGTCGTCGAGCGAGAGGCCGTGCTCGTTCAGCGCGTGGAAGACGGGGAGGGCGACACCGTTTTCCAGCCCGGCCTGCTCGCGCACGGCGTCGGTGATCCGGTTGACCCAGGGAGTGCCGTCGGCGTCGGCGCCGGTGACCCCGGCGAGCCGGAGCACCGCCCGCTCGACCGAGACGGTGGTGTGGGTGCGCGCCAGCTCGATGACCGGCTCGGCCGCGCGGGCCGCCAGCGCCCTGGCCTTCGCGATGACGGCAGGGTCGAGTCCGAGCTTCACGCTTCCTCCAGCCGGTGTTCGAACAGCCTCCTGACACCGGGTTCGGTGCGCAGGAGGTCGAGTGCCAGGGCGGCGTGGCCGGGGACGTACCCGTTGCCGACGAGCATGGTGACGTCGGCCGCCAGCCCCTCCGCCCCGAGGGCGGCGGCGCTGAAGGAGGTGGCCATGGAGAAGAAGACCACCGTGCCGCCGTCGCCGGTGGCGAGGATCGCCCCGCCCTCGCACCCCGGCACGTCCACGCAGACGACCGTCACGTCCGCCGGTCCTCCGGCCCCCCGTACGGCCTCGGAGAGCGCGACGGGGTCGCGGGCGTCGGCGACCACGACGGCGTCCGCCAGCCCGGACTCCTCCAGCAGCGCGGCCTCGGCCGCGTGGGGGACGACCCCGATCAAGCGGGCCGCCCCGGCTCCGCGGGCCGCCGCGAGCGACAGCGAACCGCTCTTGCCCGCCGCGCCGACGACGGCGACCACCGGGCCGGGACGACTCCCGTCACCGTTATGCGGGTGGAGGCGTGAGACGTGCTCACGCACCACGCGGGCGGTGAGTGCCGGTGCGCCGCACACGTCCATGACGGCCAGCGCGAGCGGGACCGGCAGGTCGGCGGGGAGCACGGCGGCGATCGAGCGGGCGAACAGGATCGCGTGGCCCTCGGCGGGCACCTGCTCGGACAGGCCGTCCCAGCCGGCCAGCCGGTCGGTGACCACGAGCGGGGTGAGCGTGAGGGAGACCAGGGTGGCGACCCGGTCACCCGGCTTGAGGCCGAGCGGGGACTCGGGGGTGACCTCGTCCACGACGCCGACCAGCATGCCCCCCGACCCGGTCACCGGGTTGTGCATCTTGCCCCGGTCGCCGATGATCTCGCAGACCTCGGTCCTGACGGCGTCGCCGTCGCCGTCGTGCTTGGAGGAGAGCTGCCGGTAGGAGGCGGCGTCGAGGTTCAGCCGTTCGACGCGGACACGGACCTCGCCGGGGCGCACGTCAGGGGAGGCGTCGAGGCGCAGAGCGGCCTGGGGCAGCACGCCTCGCGGCTCAAGCACGCGGTGCAGGCCGACGGGGGAGATATCGGTCATGGAGCTTGCGCGGCGCTGAGGCCAGTGGAAGGAGCGCGGTCGACGGCGAACGCGGACGCGGTCCAGCCGCCCTCTTCACGGAAAGACAACTCTCGCATCGTTCACCGTCCTCACGAATCTCGTTCCTGACTGGTCACTCAGGCGAACATCTTGTATCAAGCACCCCCGTCCAGGCAATATCTCGGCCATGACAACCTCGACGCTCATCACGGTCGCCCCCACCGGAGCCGAGACGAGCAAGGACGCCGCGCCCGCCCTCCCGGTGACGCTGGAGGAGCTGGTGGCGGCCGCGAAGGCATGCGAGGACGCCGGGGCGGCCGTGGTCCACGTGCACATCCGCGACGACGACGCCCGTCCGACGCTCGACCTGACCCGGCTGAAGGACACGGTGGCCGAGCTGCGCGCCGCGACCTCGCTGGTGATCCAGCTCTCCACCGGCGGCGCGGTGACCGACTCCTACGCCGACCGGCTCAGGGTGCTGGACGCCGGTCCGGACGCGTGCTCGCTGACCTGCGGCACCGTCAACTTCGGCGACGAGGTGTTCCTCAACCCGTGGCCGTTCATGGCCGAGCTGTACCAGGCGACGCAGAGCCTCGGGATCGTCCCGGAGTTCGAGCTGTTCGACCTCGGCCACATCGTCTCGCTGCACCGCCTGCTCGACCGGTACGGCCCGCCCCACGGCGGTCGCGTGCACTGTGACCTGGTCATGGGGGTTCCCGGAGGGTTCGGCGGCGACCTCGCGACGATGGCCGCGGCCGTACGGGCGCTGCCGGAGGGGGCCACCTGGTCGGCGACCGGCGTCGGGCGCGCGTCACTGCCGGTGCTGTTCGGCGCGCTCGCCGGCGGCGGCCACCTGCGCGTCGGCATGGAGGACACGCTGACCTACGCCAAGGGCCGCCCCGTGCGCGACAACGCCGAGCTGGTCGAGCGGGCCGCGCGGGCGGCGTCGCTCGCCCAGCGTCCCCCGATGCCGATCGCGCGGGCCCGCGCCTTCCTCGGCATCGGCTGAAGCCTCAAAGGAGGCACCAGAGACACCGTGGCCGGGAAGAACGGCCGTACGGCCGTAACCCAAGGCTCAGACCGTGCGTGCCGGGCCGAAGGCGTCCAGGATGAACGCGAAGATCTCGGCCTCGTAGGCGAGGTGGGCGTAGCGGCCGGTGGGGCCGCTGTGGGCGCCCTCGTCGACCTCGACGCGGAGCAGGACGGGCGAGTCGCCGGTGGCGCGCAGCTTGGCGACCCACTTGGCCGGCTCGTGGACTAGCACCCGCGGGTCGTGCGCGGCTCCGGTCGCCAGCAACGGCGGGCGCTTCCCCTCGGGGACGTTGTCGTACGGCGAGTAGGCCAGCAGCCAGTCGAAGTCCTCCCGGCGTCGCGGGTCGCCCCATTCCTCCCATTCGTTCACCGTCAGCGGGATCGAGTCGTCCAGCATGGTCGTGACGACGTCCACGAAAGGCACCTCGGCGACGACCGCCGCCCAGCGGTCCGGGCGCAGCGTGTACACGGCCGCCTGCAGGAGCCCCCCGGCCGACCTTCCGCGCGTGGCGATGCGGGAGACCCGGCCGTCGGCGAGCCAGTCGGCGACGTCGATGTAGTCGTGGAAACTGTTGATCTTGTTGCCGTAGCGCCCCTGGAACCACCAGTCGCGGCCCATCTGCCCGCCGCCGCGGATGTGCGCCTCGGCGAACACCACGCCCTCGTCGAGCAGCACGGAAAGGGCGGTCTCGAAGGCGGGATCGTCCGTCGCCTCGTAGGCGCCGTACCCGTGGAGCAGGCACGGGGCCGAGCCGTCCAGCGGCACGCCGGCCCGGCGGGCGATCGTGACAGGGATCGGGACGCCGTCTCGGGCCGGGACCCAGTGCAGCTCGCTGACGTACGCCGACGGGTCGTACCCGGGGATCTCGGCGGTCTTGACCAGCGTGCGCTCGCCGGTGTCCAGGTCGAGCGAGTGCCAGCGCGTCGGCTCGGTGTACGAGCCGGTCTCGATGGTGATCGACCGGGTGTCGTACACCTCGTTGCGCACGTGCGCGATACGGCCGGCGGGCAGCTCGGAGCGCACCTCGTACGGCTCGCCGCCGTCGAGCGGGATGATCCGGAGCAGCGGTTCCCCGCCCCTGCGCAGGCTGAGCACGATGTGGCGGGCGAAGCAGTCGGCCGCGTGGACGCGCTCCGCCGGGTCGGGCTCGCCCAGGGCGGTCCACTCTCCGAGCCGTGGCCGTGCCGAACACCTTGCACTCCCAGGGCTTGAGCACGCCCTTGAGCACCTCACCGCACTGGCACGCCTTCGGGTCGGCCACGCGCCCGCCCG
>NZ_JBEZFH010000138.1:0-20014 GCF_040649355.1 Sphaerisporangium sp. NPDC049002
AGTGGACCCAAGATCAGTACTACGTCGGGGCCCAGGGTGACGAGCTAGTGTTGTTTCGCGGGGTCGACAGCACCATCGGACCGATCCAATTGAACTCCGTGGCCCAGAGCACCGGCTTGTCGGTGTCCTCGATCCCCGAACCGGAGCGCGAGCAGGTGCGACGGGGGATCCCGGTAGCCGACCTCCAGGCGGGAAAGACCAAGATCAACGATTTGAAGGCCAAATCCGGTGGTAACCAGAAGACCACCGAGCCCACGACTTCCCCCAGCCCCACGGAGTCCTCCTAAGTGAGTGCTGTCGACGTCGCGGCCGTCCCCATGACCGCCAAACGGCGAGGGGCGCAGCTTGTCATGCTCGCCTTCGCCGTCGCGATCGTCATGGTCGCCTACGCAAACGTCGGGCTGGGCAGGAACGGCCAGGTCCCCGCGGGCATGCTGACCTACGGCCTCGGCCTGGGCGGCCTGATGCTCGCCGCCTACTTCGTGCTGGCCAGGTTCGCCCCCTGGGCCGACCCCCTGGTGCTTCCGCTGGTGACGCTGGTCAACGGCCTCGGCCTGGTGATGATCTACCGCATCGAGCAGGCCACGCCGAAACTCGCCTCCGCCAGCAGCCAGCTCTTCTGGACCGCACTCGGCGTCGTCATGTTCTCCGTCACGCTCATCGTGCTGCGTGACCACCGCGCCCTCCAGCGGATGACCTACACCGCGGGCTTCGTGGGCCTCGGGCTGCTGATCCTCCCTCTGTTGCCCTTCCTGGGCAAGGAGATCAACGGCGCCCGCATCTGGGTCGGCGTCGGCGGCTTCTCGATCCAGCCGGGTGAGTTCGCCAAGCTGTCGCTGGTCGTCTTCTTCGCCGGTTACCTGGTCGCCAAGCGCGACGTGCTGGCGCTCGCCGGGCGCCGTCTGCTCCTGATCGACCTTCCCCGCGCCCGCGACCTCGGCCCCGTGCTCATCACCTGGGTGGTCAGCGTCGGCGTGCTGGTCCTGGAGAAGGACCTCGGCACCTCCCTGCTGCTGTTCGGCGCGTTCATCGCGATGCTTTACATCGCCACGCAGCGCACCTCCTGGGTACTCATCGGCGTTCTGCTCTTCATCGGCGGCGCGTTCGTCGCCGGCCAGATCTTCAGCCACGTCGGCGCTCGGTTCGACGTCTGGCTGAACCCGAGCAGCCAGGCTCTCTACGAGCGTGACTTCGGCAGCAGTTACCAGCTGATGCAGGGCCTGTTCGGCATGGGCTCGGGCGGCATCCTCGGCACCGGCCTCGGCCAGGGCCACCCCGACCTGATCCCGCTGTCCTTCTCCGACTTCATCTTCCCCGCCACGGGCGAGGAGCTCGGCCTCACCGGCCTCATGGCGCTGCTCATGGTGTACGCCCTGATCGTCGAGCGCGGCCTGCGCACGGCGGTGGCCGCGCGCGACCCGTTCAGCAAGCTCCTGGCGGGCGGCATCTCGTTCATCCTGGCGTGGCAGGTCTTCATCATCGTCGGTGGCGTGACCAACCTGATTCCCCTTACGGGCCTGGTCACGCCGTTCATGTCGCAGGGCGGCTCCGCCCTCCTGGCTAACTGGATCCTTATCGCCTTGCTGGTACGCATGTCAGACGCCGCCCGGCGCCCGCCGCCGCAAGCCATCCAGGACGAGGGACTCACGCAGGTGTTTCAACGATGAACGGCACGCTCAAGCGGGCCTCCGTGGCGTGCCTGCTCATGTTCGGCCTGCTAATGATCAATATCAACTACCTGCAGGCGGTCAAGGCCGACGAGTTGCGCTCTGACGGCCGCAACCAGCGCAGCTTCTACGCCCGCTACGAGAACGAGCGCGGCATGATCACCGCGGGTGGCGAGACGCTCGCCAAGTCCGTGGACACCGGCGCGGCGAACACGTTCCGGTTCCAGCGCAAGTACACCGACGGCCCGGTCTACGCGCCGGTCATCGGTTTCTTCGCTCCTGAGAGCGCGCAGGGCATCGAGGGCGCCGCGAACAAGTACCTCGACGGCACCCACCCCGACCTGTTCGTCCGCCGCACGGTCGACCTGATCACGAGCAAGCCGACCCGCGGCGCCGCCGTAGACCTCACCCTGGTGCCCAAGGCCCAGAAGATCGCTTACGAGGACATGCAGCGGAGCGGCAAGCGTGGCGCCGTGGTGGCGCTCGACCCGAGGACCGGGGCGATCCTCGCCATGGTCTCGCTGCCGACCTTCGACCCGAACACCATGGCGGCCCCCGACAAGGCCAAGGCCGCGAGGGCCTACAACAAGCTCGACAAGGACGACAACAAGCCACTGCTGAACCGCGCCATCTCGACCACCTACGCCCCCGGCTCGACGTTCAAGGTGGTCACCTCGGCGGCCTACCTCAGCGAGGACAGCTCGCGCACCGCCCAGACCGAGGTCGACGCGCCGAACGTCCTGCCGCTGCCGGGCACCACCATCGGCCTGCCCAACTACCACGGCGAGTCGTGCGGCGGCCGGGCGACGCTCGTCGCGGCCCTGACGATCTCGTGCAACACCGCGTTCGGCACGATGGGCCTCGAAATGGGCTACGACAAGCTCAAGGAGCAGGCGGCGAAGTTCGGGATGGGCCAGCCCATGGCGATCCCGCTCGACGTGGTCGCGAGCGACATCGGCCCCGACGAGGGCAAGGCGGCGCTGGCCCAGACCTCGATCGGCCAGCGCAGCAACCAGATCACGCCGCTGCAGATGGCCATGGTCGCCGCCGCCGTGGCCAACGAGGGCAAGGTCATGAAGCCCTACCTCGTGAACAAGATCGTGAGCCCCGACGGCGACGAGATCGACAGCGCGCGGCCCCAGGAGCTCGACGAGGCCGTCACCCCGGAGGTGGCCGACGAGCTCCGCAAGATGATGATCAGCGTGGTGCAGAACGGCACCGGCAAGGCCGCCCAGCTCCCCGGCATCACCGTGGCGGGCAAGACGGGAACCGCCGAGACCGCCAAGGGCGCGGCCTCGCACGCCTGGTTCATCGCCTTCGCGCCCGCCGAGGACCCCAAGGTCGCCGTCGCGGTGTTCGTCGAGTCCGGCAGCGCCGGAAACGACGCGACCGGAGGCGCGGTCGCCGCGCCCATCGCGCACGACGTCATGCAGGCGGTGCTCGGGCAGTGACCTCCGTCAACCGGGTGCTGAGCAACCGCTACCGGCTGACCGCTCGCATCGCGACCGGTGGCATGGGGGAGGTCTGGCGCGCGTCCGACCAGCTCCTGGGCCGTGAGGTCGCGGTCAAGCTCCTGCGCCAGCACGTGGCCGCGCAGCCGGAGTTCCGCGAGCGCTTCCGCAACGAGGCGAGGATCACCGCCGGACTGGCCGACTCCGGCATCGCCCAGGTCTTCGACTACGGCGAGCAGGACGACATCGCCTACCTGGTGATGGAGCTGGTCCCGGGCGAGCCGCTGTCGGCGATCCTGGCCCGCAACGGCACCCTGAGCCCCGAGGTCACCCTCGACGTGATCGGCCAGACCGCGCGGGCGCTGCACACCGCCCACCGGTCGGGCATCATCCACCGCGACATCAAACCGGGCAACATCCTCGTCACCGAGACCGGGGTCATCAAGGTCACCGACTTCGGCATCGCGCGGGCCCTCGAAGGCTCCCGCATGACCATGACCGGCACCGTGCTCGGCACCGCGCAGTACGTCAGCCCCGAGCAGGCGTCGGGGAGCGTGCTGACCCCGTCGACCGACATCTACTCCCTCGGCGTCGTGGCGTACGAATGCCTCACGGGGCGGCCGCCCTTCACGGCGCCCAACCAGGTGGCCATCGCCCTTCTCCACCTGAACGAGCAGGTGCCCCCGCTTCCCGACAGCGTGCCGAAGCCCGTCCGCGACCTGGTCATGGCCATGCTGGCGAAGAGCCCCGACCACCGGCCCGCCACCACGCGGGAGCTGGCCGACCGGGCGATGGTGCTGCGCGACTCGCTCTCCACCCCGAGCGCGTCCGATCTGAGCATGCTCACCGACCCGTCCGGTTTCGCCATCCGCGAATCGCTGGAGCGGTCCGGGGCGCTCGATCAGCCCGGCGACCCGTTCGAGGGTCTGTACGAGACCGCCGCCACGGCCGTCCCGCCGCGCGCGTCCACGCGCATCGGGCATCCCCCGGCCGGCCCCCGTAGTCCCCGTCCGACGGCGGCGCCGAGGCGCAGACGCAGGCGCGCGGCCATCGGATTCTTCGCCGCGGCGGGCTGCGCGGCGGCGGTCGGATTCGGTGCCCTGGCGGCGGGCGGGCTTCCTGAGCTGGGGCTCGACAGCGGCCCGTCGCAGCCCGTCAACCCGACGAGCGGCGACCCCACGCGGTTCTCGTCCCCGTCGAGGACGACGACGACCTCGCTTCGACCGAAACCGGTGAAGTCTGTCAGGCCCTCGGTGTCACGGTCGGCTACGGTAAGCACATCGGCGACACCGACTCAGCGACGGACGCCGACGCCCACTCCGTCTCCTAGTCCAACCCCTACTCCGACGCCCACACCGACCCCCACGCCGAGTGAGACGCCAATCCCCAGCTCATCCGCAAGCACCACAATCCCCCCGAACGGGGAGACGTAATGCGGCGCGGGGTCGATGATGGACACCGGCAGCCGCACCGCGGGCCGGTACCCAAGATGAACGGCAAGGGACAGTGCAGGAAATGACTCAGCCTCGGCTACTCGGTGGTCGCTACGAGCTCGACGGGGTCGTCGGGCGCGGCGGCATGGCCGAGGTGTATCGCGCCCGGGACATCCGGCTGGACCGTGTTGTCGCGATCAAGACACTGCGTTCTGATCTGGCCAGAGACCACATCTTCCAGGCCCGTTTCCGCCGTGAGGCCCAGTCCGCGGCGTCCTTGAACCACCCCTCGATCGTCGCGGTGTACGACACCGGCGAGGACATGACCGACGGCACCCCCGTGCCGTACATCGTCATGGAGTTCGTCGACGGGCGCACCCTCCGCGACCTGTTGCGCGCGGACCGGCGCCTGCTTCCCGAGCGGGCGACCGAGCTGGTCGACGGCATCTTGAGGGCCCTGGACTACAGCCACCGCGGCGGCATCGTCCACCGCGACATCAAGCCCGCCAACGTGATGATCACGCTCGCCGGCGACGTCAAGGTCATGGACTTCGGCATCGCGCGCGCGATGGCCGACTCGGCCGCCACGATGACCCAGACCGCGCAGGTCATCGGCACCGCCCAGTACCTTTCGCCCGAGCAGGCCAGGGGCGAGCGCGTCGACGCCCGCAGCGACATCTACTCCACGGGCTGTGTGCTGTACGAGCTGCTGACCGGGCAGCCGCCGTTCACCGGCGACTCCCCGGTGGCGATCGCCTACCAGCACGTGCGCGAGGACCCGATCCCGCCGTCGCAGATCGACCCCGACATCCCTCAGTGGGCCGACGCCATCGTGCTCAAGGCCATGGCCAAGGACCCCGCCCACCGCTACCAGAGCGCCGCCGAGATGCGGGCCGACATCCAGCGGGCGATGTCCGGCATGCCGGTCGACGCCCAGACGATGGCCCTGAGCCAGCAGAACTACACGGGCCAGCAGACCCGCACGCTCAACGCGCCGGGCGGCCCCGCCACCCAGCGCACCAACGCGGTCCCCGCTTATGACTACGCGCCGACCGAGACCGGTGGCCGCTACGAGCGCCGCCGCGCCAACTCGGGGAACACCGCGCTCAAGACGGCCGCGTGGATCCTGGTCCCGCTGCTCGTCATCGCCGCCTTCATCGGCATCGGGTACGCCTTCCTGAGCTCGCCCGGCGGCACGGACGTGGCCAGCCAGGTCCAGATCCCCTCCTTCAAGGGCCAGACCGCGGAGGCCGCGCAGGCCAAGCTGGAGAGCCAGGGCCTGAAGGTCAACGTGGTCGAGGAGTTCAACTCCGACGTCGACAAGGGCACCGTGATCGAGACCGACCCCGCGGCGGGCCAGGAGGTGGCGAAGGGCTCCACGGTCGATCTCAAGGTCTCCAAGGGCGTCAAGCAGGTGGCCGTGCCCGACGTGGTCGGGAGCAGCGTCGACGACGCCACGAGCACCCTCGAATCGAACGGGCTCAAGGCCCAGATCGTCAGCGTCGTCTCCGGCAAGGAGCAGGAGAAGGTCTTCCAGACCAAGCCGGCCGCCGGTGCGAAGGTCGACGAGAACAGCATCGTCAAGATCTACGTGCCCAAGCAGCAGACCGATGTCCCGGACGTCACGGGCCAGACGGTGGCGGACGCCAAGGCCACGCTGACGGGGGCCGGGTTCAAGGTCAAGACCGTCCAGCAGACCAGTCAGGACGTCCCCAAGGGCAGCGTCATCAGCCAGAGCCCCCGTGGTGGCGCCAAGCTGACGCCCGGCATGACGATCACTCTGGTCGTCTCCACCGGCCCGCCCGAGCAGACCTTCCCCACGGACGAGCCGACCACACCGACCGACCAGCCCACCGACCAGCCGTCGGACGAGCCGACCACCGACGACCCGTTCAGCGACCCACCGACGGACGACTTCGGCAACTGACGACCCGCCGCCGGACGACCCCGGCGGCCGACGACCCGCCGCGAGCGGCCACCGACGCGAAGACCTCTCACCAGGGATCTTCGCGCACGGTGGCCGCTCGTGCGATGAGCGGCCACCGTGGGGCTCCCTGCGGCCTACCGGTGCCTCCCCGGCACTCGCCGTACGCGTTCAACGACCCCTTCGGGAGGCTTCATGGCGGACTTCCGCATCTCGCACGCCCCGCTCACCGGACCCACCGCGCGCGAGCTGATCCTGGAGCTGAACGCGGAGCTCGCGGAGCTCTATCCCGAAGAGGGGGCGAACCACTTCCGGCTCGACCCCGAGGAAGTGCGGCCCGGCCGAGGCGCGTTCCTGATCGCCGACGACGGCGAGACGGGCACGCCGCTGGGCTGCGGGGCCGTACGCCTCACCGAGCCGGGTGTGGCGGAGATCAAGCGCATGTACGTCCGCTCGAACGCGCGCGGCCGCGGAATCGGCCGTGCGTTGCTGCTCGCTCTACTGGACCAGGCCGCCGCTCTCGGCGCGGCACGCGTAGTCCTGGAGACGGGCGAACGGCAGGCCGAAGCGCTCAAGCTCTACCGAGGGGCCGGGTTCGCCGAGACGGAGCGGTTCGGCGAGTACGTCGACTCTCCGCTCAGCGTGTGCATGGCCAAGACGCTGACATGAGAAGAGGGTCTCCGCCGCTCGGGGGCGACGGCGGAGACCCTCATCCGATAGTCGTCACAGAGGCCCTCGGCGTTACACGATCTGAGCCAGCCAATTCGCGAGAAGTCTGTGCCCGTGGTCCGAGAGCACCGACTCGGGGTGGAACTGCACGCCCTCGACGCGGGCGGTCCGGTGCCTGAGCCCCATGATCACCCCGGAGCCGGTGACGGCGCTGACCTCAAGGACGTCGGGCACGGTGTCCGGGACGACGGCCAGCGAGTGGTACCGCGTCATGGTGACCGGCGAGGGAAGCCCCTCGAACACCCCCTTGCCGTCATGGGCGATCTCGCTCGTACGGCCGTGCATCAACTCGGGCGCGCGGGCGACGACGCCTCCGTACGCGACGGCGATGGCCTGGTGGCCAAGGCAGACGCCGAGCAGGGGAAGATCGGACTCGGCGCAGAAGGTCACCAGGGGGACACTGATCCCGGCCGCCTCGGGCGTGCCGGGCCCGGGGCTGACGACCACCCCGTCGAATCCCTCGGCGTCCTCGACGCGCACGTGATCGCGGGGCCGGACGTCGCACTCGGCGCCCAGCTGCCTGAGATACTGCACGATCGTGTGGACGAAACTGTCATGGTTGTCCACGATGAGCAGGCGGGTCATTGTCCTACGGTCACCCTGTCGAGGGGCACGTGCGGCTCTAGCTTGGGAAACACCACGTACCAGAGTACGACCCCCGCCAGGCCCGCGAGCAACAGCACGGTGACCACCTTGACCCCGGTCCCGCCGGGGATGACCCGCCAGATCCATCCGTACATCGGCTCCCCCTCACTTCGGCCCGCGCTCGGGGCCGCTTCGGTGTGTGGCCGTCCGGCGGCTCGCGCGTACGGCAGGGCTGTGTCAGGCCGCTCGGCGGTCCTGCTTGCTCGAAAGGACGCCGAAGACGATGAGCCGTTGCCGGGCGGAGTACTCCGGATGGCAGGTCGTCAGAGTGATCATGGCTTTGGCCGGCCGGCTGCCGGGATGTCCGGGAACGGGGGCGATGACGTCCACGTCGGCCGGGTAGACGACCTTCTTGCTCGACACCCGGTAGGTGTAACGCGCTTCGGGGGCCTCGATGACGATGGCGTCGCCGCGGCGGAGCTCGTCGATGCGGTTGAAGGGGGCGGCGTAGGTGGTGCGGTGCCCGGACAGGACGAAGTTCCCGACCTCGCCCGGCAACGCCGTGCCGGGGTAGTGCCCCGGCCCCCGGCGCAGGTCCTCGGAGGTGACGCCTTCGAGGATGGCGTACTCGTAGTCGCGTCCGAGGCGGGGGATCTTGAGGAGCGCGACGGCGTCGCCCAGGTCGAGCTTGGCGAGCTTCGCGTGCTTCGGGCCGTCCAGCAGTTGCTGCTTGAGGACGCGCTGGTACCACTCGGTGTACGAGCTGGTGCCCCACAGCAGGTAGCCGCAGAACAGGAGCATGACGAGGCCGCCGGTGATGCTCAGCTCGCCGCAGGTGCGCAGCAGGGCTCTCATGGCCGTTCAGCCACCCCCATGACGCACCCGGGCCTCCTCCGGGCGGCCGGCGGGCATCCTGGGCTCGTCGAGCCTTCTCACCGAGTACATGCGTCCACAGCTGAAACATCCGGATCAGGGTCGGCGGCGCGTGTACCACGCCCTGCGCAGTGAGGGTATTCACGCCGAAAGCGCGCCGCCTGGACGACACCCGGGCCTTGACCGGGACTTTGCGCGACCGCCTTCCACGATTTCGTGCCGTGAACGAAAGCTTGTTCGGCCTGGAATCGCCGTTCGACGCCCGCGCCGACTAGGCTTACTCGGGTCTTCCTACACCAGCGACTACGCTGGCTGCCAGAGCCCGCGACACCGCGCGGGTCCCCACCAGGAGAGCTGCCGTGCCCAAGTCTCACACTCGCAAGAAGGCGGTCTACACCCCGCCGCAGAAGTCGCAGCAGGTCAAGGTGAGCCCCCGCTGGCTGGCACCGGTCATGGTCGGTTCGTGGATCGTCGGCATCCTGTGGATCGCGGTCTTCTACATCGCGCCGAACGCTCCGGGCATCGCCACCCTGAGCAACTGGAACCTTCTGGTCGGGTTCGTCTTCATCATCTTCGGCGTGGTCCTGTCCACACGCTGGCGATAACTCCTCACGCGCCGCCACGCCCAGCAGGTGGCGGACATTTTTCCACAGGTTTTATCCACAACCTGGGGAAGTAGCTCCGCCACAGGGCCGCCTAGCCGCTCAAAGGCGTAAGCAACATCACGACCAGCACGTATACGGCCAGTACCGCGAGAGCCGTGCCGAGCTGGACGGCGTTGCGGTTCTTGCTGGGCGCGTAGGCGAACAGGGCCGTCACCAGCGCGCCCGAGACCAGGCCGCCCAGGTGGCCCTGCCAGCTGATCCCCGGGATCACGAAGGTCAGCACCACGTTGATGCCGATCAGCCAGAGCACCCCGCGCACGTCGAACCCCAGGCGGCGGGCGACCACGAACATCGCCCCGAACAGGCCGTAGATCGCGCCCGAGGCTCCCACGGACGCGGAACCGGTCAGGTAGACCGCCACCGAGCCACCGAGCGCCGCCAGCAGGTACACGGCCCCGAACCGCAGCGAGCCGAGCATCCTCTCAAGCTGCGGGCCGATGACGTACAGAGCCCACATGTTGAACAGGATGTGCCAGTAGGACGGCGGCGGCGCGTGGAGGAACGCCCCGGTCAGCAGACGCCACCACTCGCCGGCGGCGACCCCGTACGCCGACATCTCGAACCGGCCGACCAGTGACGCGTTGACCACCTCGCCGAGGTAGAACAGCACGTTGATCGCCATCAGGGTCCACGTCACCACGGGCGTGGTCACGGGCCTGCCCCCGAACGGGGCCTCGGCCTGGCGGATGGTCCTGCCGCCCTCGCGCACGCACTCGACGCACTGGTGGCCGACCGAGGCCGCCCGCATGCAGTCGGGGCAGATCGACCGGTCGCAGCGCTGGCAGCGCACGTACGTCTCGCGGTCGGGATGCCGGTAGCACGTGGGGACCTCGCCCGCGTGCGGATCAGGCCGCGCCTGCCCGTGAGGCCGGTCGGACTGGTTCGGGTGATCTGGCTGAGTGGTCATCGCCTGTTCGAGGCCCCTTCGCCGGTGCGCCTATCAACAGACTGCCACCCTATTCACGCCTCCGGGTGCCCCGCGCCATGCGCGCCCCGGGGAAATCGTGGCTCCGGGCGGCCCCGGAGCTCCGGGGCCGCCTTCGGAAGCCATGGCGTGAGGACCGGCGGCTTGCCGGCCCGCGCGGCCTCAGGACTGGACGCGCTCGATGGTGACCTCCTGCAGGACGATCTCGGGGACCGGGCGATCCTGCCGGGTCTGGGCCTTGGAGATCGCGTCGACGACGTCCGCCCCCTCGATCACCTCGCCGAAGATGGTGTGCTTGCCGTTGAGGTGCGGCGTCGGGACGACCGTGATGAAGAACTGGGAGCCGTTG
The DNA here is from genome assembly GCF_040649355.1 of Sphaerisporangium sp. NPDC049002. Lineage (NCBI taxonomy): Bacteria > Bacillati > Actinomycetota > Actinomycetes > Streptosporangiales > Streptosporangiaceae > Sphaerisporangium > Sphaerisporangium sp. NPDC049002. The sequence continues at coordinate 10,602 of NZ_JBEZFH010000138.1, forward strand.
GTCCCCCGGCCGAAGCGCTTGCCGGCGTTGGCCATGGCGAGCAGGTAGGGCCGGTTGAACTGCAGGTCCGGGTGGATCTCGTCGTCGAAGTCGTAACCGGGGCCACCGATGCCCTGACCCAGCGGGTCGCCGCCCTGGATCATGAAGTCCTGGATGACCCGGTGGAAGATCGTGCCGTCGTACAGCTTGGCGTTGGTCTTCTCCCCGGTCTCCGGGTGGGTCCACTCCCTGCCGCCTTCGGCGAGCTCGACGAAGTTGCGCACGGTCTTGGGCGCGTGGTCAGGGAAAAGGCGGAGCTTGATGTCTCCGAGAGTGGTCCGCAGTTTCGCGATGAGATTCTCAGCCATGAGAGGACTGCCCCCTTCGATATGTCCAGTTTTTTGGGTGGATTCGTGATGTTTTGACGGCTATGGCGTATTGACCTACCACGCATCCTCCCATGCCGCGTCAGGATTGAGCCGCCTTCGAGCGGGAAGGTGAGCGTGCAGGGCCCCGAGGACAGGGGAGGTAATCGTGTCCCTGACACTGAGAAGACGCCGTGTGAAGCTGGTCATGCCCAGCACGCGGATGGGTCAGATGAAGACCCAGGCCATCCGGACGGCAGAGCAGGTCCGGCCGATGGCGAGCACCGCCCGTGAGGTCGCCGCACACCGGATCGAGGACGCTCGCGTCTGGGCCGCACCCAAGCTCGATCGTGCGGCTCACTCGGTCGAGGAGCAGATCGCGCCGAAGGTCAGCGCGTTCCTCGTCCAGGCGGCCGAGAAGATCGATCCCGCGCCGTCGGTCAAGCGAAGAGGTCGCTGGTCGACCGTCGCGTTGCTGGCCGGGTTCGCCGCGTGCGCGGTGGGCATCGTGCTCTATCGGAACAACGCCCGCCAGTGGGCCGACTCGATGAAGGACACCACGGCCGACGCCAGCAGGTGGTCCGGCGACAGGGTGGAGGACGGGAGCGAGACCGGCAGAACGGACGACACCTCGCGCAAGATGTATTGATCTAAATCGCGGAACGCGCCTCCCGAGTCCGACTCGGGGGGCGCGTTTCCGTTGTTGACGGGTGCCCAAGGCTTGTTAGAACGTGTTCCACATCACCGAACCGTGGAGCACCGATGACGCTGTCGCCGCTCGATGACTATCCGGTCCACCAAGCCCCCGAGGTGATGCGTCACGTCACCACCTCCGACCGCAACTTCTACGACCGTTACTACTTCAACTGCCACGCCGGATCCGACGAGCTCATGTTGATCATCGGCCTGGGCCAGTACCCGAACCTGGGCGTGACCGACGCGTTCGCCTGCGTCCGCCACCGCGATCTCCACCGCGTCGTCCGCGCGTCCCGCGAGCTGGGAGCCGACCGCATGGACACGCGCGTCGGCCCCTTCCGCGTCGAGGTCGTCGAAGGGCTCAGGCGCGCCGGTGGACCGGTCACATCATGGTCGGCGACGAGCGCGTCGAGGTCACCCCCGAGCGCTGGCAGGGCACCAGGGACCGATCCTGGGGCATCCGGCCCGTCGGCGAGCCCGAACCTCCCGGCATCCAGGCGCGGAACGCCGGCACCTTCTACTGGCTCTACGCCCCGATGAGGTTCGACGACCACGCCATCCTGTGCATCGTCCAGGAGGACGAGAAGGGCCGCGGGGTCCTGGAGGAGGCCGTGCGCGTCTGGCCCTCAGGCGAGGAGGAGTACCTGGGCAGGCCCGACTACCGTCCCGTGTACGCTCCCGGCACCCGGGAGGTCACCTCGGCCACGATCACCTTCTCTCCCCCGGGCGGCAAGCCGTTCGACCTGCTGTGTACGCCCTTGCTGCCCGTACACCTCATGGTGGGCACGGGGTACGGCCTTGAGCCCGGCTGGAAGCACGGCATGTACCAGGGCCCGGAGCCGGTCGTGCAGGGCGTGACCTACACCCTCCCGGAGGACGCGGCGAAGATGTGGGGGATGGTCGACGCCGTGGGCCGGTTCGAGTACGAGGGCAACGTCGGTTACGGCCTGTACGAGTACTGGGCACTCGGCCCGCATCCGTCCTTCCCCGCGTGACGCCTGAGGTCGCCGGCAGTACTCCCCTCCCAGATCAGGATTTTTCGTGACTTATCAGGACTGGAACGGCGACTAGAAGCCCTTCTGGTGGGCAGCGGGGACCCGTGTCCGAGACAGGCGGTTCCGAACGCGCGGAGATCTCCAGCGTGTTCCCCTCGTTTCCCGGCGGCGACGACCGCGCCGCCGACCCGACCGGCGACGACGACGGCGCCCACGCGACCGCCGGCAGGGGCCGCGAGAACGGTACGGCGGCGGCCGGGCTCGCCCCGAGCGACCGTCCCGCAGGGCCCCAGGTGGCCGAGCGGGAGGCGCCCGCCACCGGCACGACGCCGGACGACGATCTGCCTGCCGGGACGCGCAAGGTCGACCAGAAGGAGTACGAGCAGCCGTTCGGCCGCCCTGGACGCCCTCTGCGGAGCAACCCGTTCCTGTTCGGCCTGACCGCCGCGCTCGGCGTGCTGACCGCCTGGCTGCTGGTGCAGTCGATCGCCAGCGCCGGCTCCGCGCTCGTCCTGATCGTGGTGTCGCTGTTCCTGGCGATCGGCCTCAACCCCGCCGTCGAGGCGCTGCAGCGCCACAACCTCTCCCGCCGCCTGGCGATCACGATCGTGTTCGGGGCGGTCATCGCGTTCTTCGTGGGCTTCGGGCTGGCGATCGTGCCCCCGCTCACCGAGCAGACCACGGGGTTCTTCCAGCACCTTCCGGAGTACATGCAGCAGCTGCAGAACCACCCGCTCATCAAGTCGGTCGACGAGCGGTACCAGATCCTGGAGAAGCTTCAGCAGTACGTCAGCAGCGGCAGCCTCGCGAGCCAGATGTTCGGCGGCCTGCTCGGCGTGGCGAGCGTCGTGATCAGCGCGGTGTTCAGCGGCCTCACCATCTTGGTGCTGACGCTGTACTTCCTCGGCTCCCTGAACTCGATCAAGGAAACCGCCTACCGGCTCGTGCCGCGTTCGCGGCGCACCCGCGTGCGGCTCCTCGGGGACGAGATCATCAAGCAGATCGGCGGCTATGTCGCCGGCAACCTGATCATCTCCCTCATCGCGGGGGTCGTGACCTTCGTCTTCCTGGTCATCATGAAGGTGCCGTACGCCCTGGCGCTCGCCATCTTCGTGGCCATCACCGACCTCATCCCCATGGTGGGCGCGGTGGTCGGCGCCGTGGTGGTGTCCGGCGTGGGCTTCCTGACCTCGGTGCAGGTCGGCATCGCGTGCGTGATCTTCTTCGTCGTGTACCAGCAGATCGAGAACTACGTGATCTCGCCCCCGGTGTTCAGGTCATCGGTCGCCGTACCGCCCATCGCGACGATCGTCGGCGCGCTGCTCGGCGGGGCCCTGCTCGGCATCGTGGGCGCCCTGCTCGGCATCCCGCTGGCGGCCGCCGTCCTGCTCCTGGTCAGAGAGGTGGTCTTCCCCCGCCAGGAACGGCTGTGAGCCCGTACCGCCTCACTCCTGCCGGGGCGCTGGTGGTCAGAGCTTCCAGCGCTGGTTGCTCCAGCGGTTGCAGTCCCACAGGTGCACGCGGGTGCCGTTGCTGCCGACGCCCTTCAGGTCGGCGTCCAGGCAGCGCCCGCTGGCCAGGTTGTAGATGGTGCGGCTCTTGCGGTCGTACACCCACTGCTGGTTGGGGCGCCCGTCGCACTCCCACAGCTGGACGCGGGTGCCATTCCTATGGAGGTTCTGGCGGTCGGCGTCGAGGCAGCGGCCGTTGGACAGGCTGCGGATCATGTGGGTGGCCGGATCGTAGGTCCACGACTGGTTGGCCCAGCCGTTGCAGTCCCACAGTTGGATGCGCGTGCCGTTGGTGCCGATGCGTCCGAGGTCGGCGTCGAGGCAGCGGTCGTCGGCCCGGCTGTGGATGGGACCCGTCCCGGCGACGCCGGCCGAAGCGCCCATCGGATCCACGACGGCCGCCGCGCAGCCGGCCGCGATCGTCAGCACCCGGACCGCCATGGTGAAACTCCGTCGCATCGTGCCCGATCCCCTCTGCGCACGCCCGCAAACTACTCTGTGTAGTCGAACCTACACGGGCGGCAGGGGAGTCCAGGGGCCCGACACGACGGAGGGAACCGCACCCGGCGGCGCCGCGTCAGACCGTCCACTTCTGGTTGGCCCAGCCGTTGCACTCCCACAGCTGCACCTTCGTGCCGTTGGTGCCGATGCCGCCGAGGTCGGCGTCAAGGCAACGGCCGTTGTACATGCTGTAGATGGTGTGGCTGATCGCGTCATAGATCCACTTCTGGTTGCTCCAGCCGTTGCAGTCCCACAACTGCACCTTCGTGCCATTGCTCCCGATCGTGTTGAGGTCCGCGTCCAGGCACCGGTTGTTGTACTGGCTGTGGATCGTGTGCGTTTTCACGTCGTACGTCCACTTCTGGTTGTTCCAGCCGTTGCAGGTCCAGAGTTGGACCTTGGTGCCGTTGGGCTGGATGGTGTTCAGGTCGGCGTCCAGGCAGCGCCAGTTCGAATGACTGCGGATCGGGCCGGGGGAACCGGCCGCGGCCGACACGCCGGTTGATCCGACGACGAGCGCGGCGCATCCCGCCGCGACCGTGAACGCCTGAGTCGCCCTGGTGAAGTTCCGTCGCATCGTGCCTGGTCTCCTCTTCGCGTGACGTGCCCGACCCGAGGAGCACGTCTGACAGCTACTCTCCGTAGCTGAACTTATACGCGAAGTTAGAAGGTCGGGTGGGTTGACACGACGGCGAGCCGCTCAAGCCGTGGCTTCCGCGAGTTTCCGGAACGCGGCGGGAGGGGGAAAGACGGGGCGTCACATGTTGATCATGTGACCCGCGAGGCCGTGGATCGCCTCCTTGACCGCCTCGCCGAGCGTCGGATGCGCGTGTACGTTGCGCGCCACCTCGTTGACCGTCAGATCCCACTGCTGGGCGAGCGTCAGCTCGGGCAGCAGCTCGGTGACCTCGGGGCCGATGAGGTGGGCGCCGAGCAGCTCACCGTACGTGGCGTCGCTGAGGATCTTGACGAACCCGACGGGGTCTCCCAGACCGTGCGCCTTGGCATTCGCGGTGAACGGGAACTTCGCCACCTTCACGTCGAAGCCCTTGTCACGCGCCTGGGCCTCGGTGTAGCCGAAGCTGGCGATCTGCGGCTGGCAGTAGGTCGCCCGCGGGATCATCACGTAGTCGAGCTCCATCGTCTCCTCGTCCGCGATCGTCTCCGAGGCGATGATCCCCATGGCCTCGGCCGCGTGAGCGAGCATGAGCTTGGCGGTGACGTCCCCGATGGCGAAGATGTGCGGCACGCTGGTGCGGCACCGCCCGTCGATGTCGATGGCACCCCGCTCGGTCAGGCGCACCCCGGTCTTCTCCAGGCCGTAGCCCTCGACGCGCGGCTGGAAGCCGATGGCCTGCAGCACCTTGTCGGCTTCCAGGGTGCGCTGCTCTCCGCCCTTCGACACGGTCACGCGCACCTTGTCGCCCGACTCGTCGATGGACTCGACCCGGGTCGAGGTCAGGATCTCGATGCCGAGCTTCTTGTAGCGTCGTGCCAGCTCGGCGGAGACCTCCTCGTCCTCCAGGGGGACGACGCGGTCGAGGAACTCCACGATGGTCACCTGGACCCCGTAGTTGCGCAGCACGTACGCGAACTCGACGCCGATGGCGCCCGCGCCGGCGATGATGATGCTCTCGGGGAGCCGGTCGGTGAGGATCTGCTCCTCGTACGTCACGACGCGCTCGCTGACCGACGTGCCCGGCAGGAGCTTCGTCGTCGCGCCGGTGGCGATGACGCAGTGGTCGAACGTCACCGTCTCCGTGCCGCCGTCGACGACGGCCACCTGCAGGGTGTTGGCGTCGGTGAAGGTGCCACGGCCGTTGTACTCCGTGATGCCGTTCTTCTTCATCAGGTAGTGAACGCCCTTGACCCGGCCGTCGGCGACCTTGCGGCTGCGCTTGTACGCCTCGGCGTAGTCGAAGGTGACCTTGCCCTCCACCTGGATGCCGAACGTCTTCGCCTCCTGGGTGAACAGGTAGGCGAGCTCGGCGTTGCGCAGCAGGGCCTTGGAGGGGATGCATCCCACGTTGAGGCAGACCCCGCCCCAATAGCGTTCCTCGACGATCGCCGTGGTGAGCCCGAGTTGGGCGGCCCGAACGGCCGCGACATACCCACCGGGGCCGGCCCCGACAACCACGACGTCATAATGAGCAGTCATGCACCGGACCATATGGGGTGCGAGCGCGCGGCGCAGCACCGGGTCCTCGGGATCCCGGCAGCGCGGGACGTGGCCGCGTGCCGTCCAGTGGACGACCGGCCGCTCATTTCTCACCTGAAAGCCACCTGTAACCATCCGCAACGGACACAGGTCTGGAAACAGGCTCTATGAGGATTAAAGCCCAAGTTCGCGAAATGGATCTCGACTTGGGCTTTTCCCTTCAAAGCACCCATTCCCGGGGTGTCTGACCTGCGGAAGAGCCGCCAGGGACGGCGGTTATAGCAAGATCAAGACGAGCATGTCGGGGGAAGTCGGGAAATATCGAACCGAAGACCACAACAAGAGATTAAGCACATAGCAAAACTAGAAGTTATTCGTTTGTCAGGCGTCGGGCTAGGAAAAAAGACAAGCAGGCAGACTCACTGAGTCAACACAGCAATCACCGACAATCGCGGTGAAGCGACTATTAGTAACCCGAAGTCGTCCAAGGGGGATACGCAATGCCCGAGTTCAGGAAATTGGTGGGCACGCTCACGATCGGCGCCGCACTCGCCGGGGGCTTGGTCAGCCTGGGTGCCGTGACCACGACGAGCAGCGCGAGCGCGGCGAGCACCATGACCATGTCGCCTATGGGGGACTACAGGGACTACGACCGGGCCCGTAACCGTAACCGCAGCTGGAACCGCACCCTGGCCAGGAACTGGACGCGCAGCTGGGCCCGCAACTTCGCGCGTCACTGGAACCGCAGCCACAGCCACAGCGCCAACCGTCAGGCGCAGGCCATCAACATCAGGCTGATCTTCCCGAACCAGCTGGGTACACCGGTGACGGCCTCCGCCACCGCGACCACGCCGACGGTGACGTCGACGCCCAGGAGCTGACGACCTGAGTGCCCGTGTTCCCCGCGGTCCGCGATCCTTCCCCCGAGGACACGGTCATGCCGGGAACACGGGCCCTCGGTGCAAAAGTCCATAACTCCGGTACATGCGGTCCTAATCCGGTTTGCGGTGATAATTCATTCTTCAGGCATACGTATAGCCTTATGAACGTTAACCGCGTGCAGTTCGGCACGACGGCCGGGGCCGCCACAATCTTGCTGTTCTCCAGCCCTTGCACCGAACACGCAAGGGCTTCACTATGCCCTTATACAAGCCTTTCGTGCGACCGCACGGGCGACCCTTTTCGTACGGCTGAACGAGCCGTTCGAATGACCGCGCGGGCGGCCCGGCCGTCTGTACGGTCGCGCGGGTGAAGCGTGGCCCGGATCGGCGGTGGCACGTCCGGGCTGGGCAAGCCGACGCGTCGGGGACCTGCGCGTCCCTCCGCGCTTCGGTCGTTGGCGCGCTCGCCACGAATGCCCCCACAAGCTTTGCCGTTCCGACAAATTACCGCGTCTTGACAAGTTATTCTGTCGGTGCAATGGTTGTGGCATGTTGGATGTAGCGGTGATCGAGGATCCGGCCGCGGCCGAGGTCTCGCTGGACCCGATCAGGGCCCGGCTGCTGGCTCAGCTGGCCGAGCCCGCATCGGCCACCACCCTGGCCGCCAAGGTCGGCCTGCCGCGGCAGAAGGTGAACTACCACCTCAAGGCCCTGGAGCGTCACGGCCTGGTGGAGCTGATCGAGGAGCGCCGCAAGGGCAACGTCACCGAGCGGGTGATGCGCGCCACCGCCGCGTCGTACGTGATCTCGCCCATCGCGCTGGCCGAGGTCCAGCCCGACCCGTCTCGGTCGCCGGACCAGCTGTCGGCGCGCTGGCTGCTCGCGGTCGCGGCCCGGCTCGTACGCGACGTCGGCAGCCTCATCACCGGTGCCGCCAAGGCACGCAAGAAGATCGCGACGTTCGCGATCGACGGCGAGATCCGGTTCGCCTCCGCGGCCGACCGCGCCGCCTTCGCCGAGGAACTGGCCAACGCGGTGACCGAGCTCGTCGGGAAATATCACGATGAGACGGCCGAAGGCGGGCGCGACCACCGCGTCATCGTCGCCGTCCACCCGAGCGTCAAGCATCTGCCGGCCGAGCCCGCCGAGCCCGCCGGGCCTTCGAAGGAGACCTGAGGCACCGCCTGACCCGGCGGGCGCCGATGACCACGTATTCGCAGGCAAGACTGTCGGTGCCTCCTGTCATGCTCGCGCCATGACCCGAATTCCAGCGGATCGCCGAGCGAGCCCCCAGGTTGATCAGTGATGGCCACCTTCGTCTTGGTTCCCGGCGCCGCGAGCGGCCCCTGGTACTGGCACCTGCTGGCAACCGAGCTGCGCGAGCGCGGCCACGACGTCGTGGCCGCCGACGTGCCGTGTGACGACGACTCCGCCGGGCTGTCCGAGTACGCCGACGCGGTGGTCGACGCCATCGGCGACCGCACCGGCCTCGTGCTGGTGGCCCATTCGTTCGGCGGGTTCACCGCGCCACTCGTCTGCGACCGGATGCCGGTCGACCTCCTGGTGATGCTCCAGGCGATGGTCCCGTCACCGGGCGAGCCGCCGGGCGCCTGGTGGGCGAACACCGGCCATCAGCCCGCGAGCCCCGAACCGGCCGAGCACGAGGGCGGAGACACGGGCGGGGGCGACGACGTGATCGCCACCTACTTCCACGATGTCCCTCCAGAGCTGGCGGCCGAGGCGATCGAGAAAGGTCGCGGCCAGTCGGGCACTCCCATGGGCCGGCCTTGGCCGCTCGACAGGTGGCCCGACGTGCCCGTGAAGTTCCTGCTCTGCAGCGAGGACCGACTCTTCCCGGCCGACTTCATGCGCCGCGTCGTGCGCGAGCGCCTGGGCGTCACCCCTGACGAGATCCCCACCGGCCACCTCCCCATGCTCTCCCGCCCGAAGGAGCTGGCCGAGCGCCTGGTCGCGTACGTGAACCATCGGTAGGAGATGCTCCGAGGCCCTGCTAAGGAGTCAGCGGGCGAGCGCCGGTGCGGGCAAGTCGCGAATATCCAGCGTGTCGAGAGCGAGCAGGGCGGCGGCGAGCTCGCGGCGTTGCTCGGGGGTGAGGCGGGCCGAGAGCGTGCCGCGCGGGATGAGGATGACGTCGCCGCCGAGGCACGGAAGGAGGTCGAGCGGGAGGGACATGACCGTCATACTGCCAGGCCGAACCGACAATCCGGGGAGCGCCGCGTTCCCTCGCCTGGACCACGGGTTGCCCCGGCTCTCGTCGTGGACGTGGCGCAGGATCGACTCGCTAGGGGTACGGCCGAGCAGGCTGG
>NZ_JBEZFH010000139.1:0-19975 GCF_040649355.1 Sphaerisporangium sp. NPDC049002
CGGGGAGCCGGTGTCCCGGGACGGGCCGGAGGTGGCGGCGCCGAGCTCGGCGAGCAGCGAGTCGAGGTCCCCGGCCTGCTCGCCGGGCGACCCGAGCAGCGCGATCGGGGCGCCGACGTCCACCTCGGTGCCGGCGGGCACGAGCGCCCTGAGGATGATCCCCTCGGACTCCGCCTCGATCTCGATGATCGCCTTGTCGGTCTCGATGACGGCGATGGCGGCGTTGACGGGAAAGGGGGTGTGCTCGGCGATCGGCCATTCGGACACGGTGGCCCTGGTGGCGCCGGCCGCCGGCTCTGGCATGCGAAGAAGTGTGGCCATGTTCGTCAGTCCTGGTTCAGGGATCAGCGCTCGGACGCGAGCGGGCCGTCGGCGGTCATGTCCCGGAGCTTGGCGACCACTTCCTCGGTGCGGGCGATGGCGGCGCGTTCGAGGACCTTGCTGATGCTCGGCGACGCCTCACCGCCGGTCACGCGCTGGACGGGCTGGTCGAGCCAGTCGAAGAAGCGGCGCTGGATCTCGTCGGCGAGCCAGCTTCCGTAGGAGGTGCCGATCGCCCCCTGCTCGACGATGAGGACGTTGTTGGTCTTTTTGACGCTGGCGCCGATCGTGTCCCAGTCGATGCTGGCACGGTCGAGCCACCGCAGGTCGATGATCTCGGGGTCGAGCCCTTCGAGCTGCCCGGCCGCCTCCAGGCAGTGGGCGACCATCGACAGGTAGGACAGCACGGTGACGTCGGAGCCCTGCCTGCGCACGGCCGCCTTGCCCACCGGGATGTGGTAGTCGAGGTCGTCGGCCGGGCCGTCGCCGACGCTCGCGTAGAGGTCGACGTGCTCGATGACCACCACCGGGTCGTCGCACCGCAGGGCGGTGTTCAGCAGGCCCACGTAGTCGAAGGGCGTGCTCGGCGCGACGATGCGCCATCCGGGGGCGGTGGCGAAGATCCCGGCGGGGTCCATCGAGTGCTGGGATCCGTACCCGGTGCCGGTGCCGACCTTGCTGCGCAGCACGAGCGGCACCGCGTTGTCGCCGCCGAACATGTGCCGCGCCTTACCGATCTGGTTGAAGAGCTGGTCGGCGGCCACCCACAGGAAGTCGGCGTACATGAACTCGACGACCGGCCGGTAGCGCAGGTCGAGCGCCATCCCCCCGGCGAGGCCCGCGAAGGCGTTCTCGCTGATCGGCGTGCCGAGCACCCGGTCGGGATAGGCGTCCGCGAGTCCCTTGGTCGCGCCGTTGGTCCCGCCCCTGAGGCGGTGGACGTCCTCACCCATCACGACGATGGAGGCGTCGGTGGACATGCGCCGCGCCATCACCTCCGAGACCACGTCGATGAACCTGCGCTGGGTCAGGGTCCCGGAGAAGGACTCCGCCTCCTCGTAGCGGACGCCGGTGCCGAACTCCGAGAGGTCGCCTCGCACTCCGACGTCGCTGAAAGAGGGCTCGGGCCATTCCTCCGGCCTGATCCGGCGCCGGCCGGGCTTGCCGCCGGGGTCGGGTTCGAGGAGCCCGTCGCCGATGCTTCGCATCGCGGTGTCGGCCCTCTCGGCCGCCCGCTTGACCTCGTCGGCGCTGAGGACGCCACGGCGCGCGAGGCGCTCGGTCATCAGCGCGATGGGGTCGCGCTCCCGCCAGCGCTTCTCCTCCTCCTTAGAGCGGTACCCGAAGGCGCTGCCCGGGAAGGGGCCGTTCTGGTGGAAGTACCGGTACAGGTCGGCCTCGATGACCGTCGGGCCGTTGCCGGCGCGCATGTGCGCCAGGGCCTCCTGCGTGGCCAGGTGGACCGCGAGCGGGTCCATCCCGTCGACGCGCCAGCTCGGGATGGCGAAGCCGAGGCCGCGCACCGACAGGCGCGGCTCGGCGGTCACCTCGCTGACGTGCGTGGACACCGCGTACTGGTTGTTCTCGATGAAGAAGCACACCGGGAGCGACCAGGCGGCGGCCAGGTTGAACGTCTCAAGTACGGAACCTATGTTGGCCGCCCCGTCGCCGAAGTAGGCGACCGACACGGCGTCGGTACGGGCGTGGCGGTGCGCCCAGGCGAACCCGGCGGCCTGCGGCACTCCGCCGCCGACGATGGCGTTGGTCCCCATGGCGCCGGCCTCGCGCCACTGGAGGTGCATCGAGCCGCCACGGCCCCTGCAGAAACCGCGTGACAGCCCGCAGATCTCGGCCAGGGTGCGCGCCAGCACGTCGGTGACTTCCGCCGGCAGATCCTCGCGTGGATCCCATCCCGTGGGTACGGCGTGCCCGAGCGCCTTGGCGAGAAACTGGTGGTGGCCCCGGTGCGAGCCGGTGATGGTGTCCGAGGAGGTCAGGGAGACGATTGATCCGACCGCGCCCGCCTCCTGGCCGATGCTCGAATGCGCGGGGCCGTGCACGAGACCGGCCGAGGCCAGTTCGAGCACGTACTGCTCGAAGGACCGGATCAGCACGAGCTGGCCGAGCATCGTGCGCAGGAGGTCCGGGTCGGCCGCGTCCCAGTCCGCTTCGGTGGTGGTGAGCTCCACCCAGGGAGAGGGAGCGGCGAGGTCCTGGTGTGAGGTCATGAGGTCTCTCTAGGTAGACAGGCCGTGGCCGGGCGGTTCCGGCTGCGAGAGCGCGAGCGGGGGTGGCCGATGACCAGGGTGACGACCGGTCTGCGCGCCCTTCGCCGCTTCTGCGGCTGGTTACAGACCATGACACAAAATGGATCCGATCTCATATGGGCGTTACCTGTTTGTAACTGAGGATCATGTACTTACCATTGACTTTGTCCGCTTTGCGCGACCAAGCTACCGATCCACGAGGCCAATTGGATCCATAGAGCGGATTTGGGGCCTCGGACGCGACAGGGTCCGTAACTTCGGCGAAACGGGCCGGAAACAGAGTGGAGGTGGATGGGATGGCTGAGCCGGGTACCACGGGACTTCCGGGACTCGTCGGCCTGGACCATGTCGGCCTGACCGTGCCCGACCTCGACCAGGCCACCTCATTCCTCGTCGACGTGCTCGGATGCGAGTACCTCTACTCGCTGGCCCCGCTGTCCGACGACGCCGACTGGATGACCGCGCACCTGAACGTGGACGCCCGCGCGGAGGTGCGCAAGCTGCGGTTCTTCCGCTGCGGCACCCAGCCGGTCTTCGAGGTGTTCGAGTACACGGCCCCCGGCCAGAGGCACACGCCGCCGCGCAACAGCGATGTCGGCGGGCACCACTTCGCCCTCTACGTCCACGACATCGACGCGGCGGTGGACTACCTGCGGTCGCGAGGAGTGACCGTGCTCGGCGAGCCGACGGCGAGCAGCGGGCCGCACAAGGGCCAGCGCTGGGTCTACTTCCTCGCCCCGTGGGGCGCCCAGTTCGAGCTGGTGACCTATCCGCACGGCCGGGCCTGGTACCTGGAACACGAAGGCGAGGAAGCGACCTGATGACCGACGACACCTCATCGTCCTCCGGCACCGAGCCGGCGCCGGAAGCGGAGGCGGGCGTGGCCAGCCACCGGATCGCCGAGCACCTGCGTGAGCGCATCCTGTCCGGCGTGCTCGGGCCCGGTGCGCGGATCAGGCAGGAGGAGGTCGCCCGCGAGTTCGGCGCGAGCCGGCTGCCCGTGCGCGAAGCGCTGCGGATACTGCACTCCCAGGGCCTGGTCACCCTCAAGGCCAACAGCGGCGCGTGGGTCTCGCAGATGGACATGGAGGAGTGCGAGCTCACCTACAAGATCCGTGAGCGTCTCGAACCGCTCGCCCTGACCGAGAGCATTCCCCACCTGTCCGCCGCCGTGATCGACCGGCTCGACGAGATCCAGGACGAGATCGAGGCGAACAGAAGCATCGACCGCTTCCTGCAACTCGACCGTGAGCTGCACCTTCTGTCCTACTCCGGTAATCCGTACCGGGAGCTCCGGGACATGGTGGAGCGGCTGTGGAACATCACCCAGCCCTACCGGCGCGCCTATGTCGAGCGGGCGGGCCACCAGCGGGACTGGGTCATCAACGCCGAGCACCGGTTACTCATCGATGCCATCCGGCGCGCGGACACCATCGACGCCGAGCGGGTACTGGCCGGCCACATACGCCGTACGCGCATGGCTCTCGTACCGGTCATGGAACCGGGCCCCACGGCCGGTGTGCCCGAGCCGCCCGGACGACCGAACGGCGGCGGATCCGCCCCGTCCGCTCGACCCGGGTCCGTCCGCGACAACTGATCGCGAGGATCACAAGTCCCCCCAGTGCACAGGCAGCGGCGAACCAGCGCGCGACCGGCACCCGAACAATGATCTCTTCGAGAAACAGAGCAGGATGAAATGTCACACCACAGCAAGCAGGCCGGTCGTGTGCTGGCCCTTTTCGCGGCGGCCGTCAGCGTAACGGTGACCTCGTGTTCCAGCGGTTCGGCGTCGGGGGGCGCGACCAGTGACACCAAGGCGCAGGTCGGGTACTCCGAGTCCTTCCTGACCGACGCGTTCCAGGTGCAACTCGTCAAGCAGCTCGGCGACCAGGCCAAGGCGCAGGCCGTCGACCTGCTCCCGGCCGTCAACGCCGACGGCGACGCGGCCAAGCAGAACGCCGACATCGCGACCCTGCTCGGCAGGGGGGTCAAGGGGCTCATCGTGGTCCCCGTCGACAGCAAGGCCATCGCGCCGGCGATCCAGCGGGCCAACAGCAAGAACGTGCCGGTCGTCTCCGTCGACCTCGGGTCCGACAGCGGCAAGATCACCATGATCGTCCGCGCCGACAACGTCTACATGGGCAAGGCCGCCTGCGAGTACATGGGCAAGCAGCTCGGCGGCGAGGGCAGCGTGCTGGACCTCCAGGGAGACCTCGCCACCCAGAACGGCCAGGACCGCAGCAAGGGCTTCACCGACTGCATGGCCGAGCAGTTCCCCAAGGTCAAGGTCATCTCCAAGCCGATGAACTGGAAGCCCGACGAGTGCGCGACCCAGGCGCAGACGGTCCTGAGCACCCAGAAGATCACCGGCCTGTTCATGGGCAGCGAGTCGGTCTGCCTCGCCGGGGTGCAGAAGGTGCTGCAGAACCAGGGCAAGCTCACCAAGGTCGGCGACTCCGGCCACATCGTGAGCGTGGGCATCGACGGGTCGAAGGCCGCGCTGGACGCCGTGCGGGCCGGAACGCTCGACGCCGTCATCTCCCAGCCGCTGGACCTGTACGCGAAGTACGGCATCCAGTACATCAAGGAGGCCATGGCCGGCAAGACGTTCCAGCCCGGCCCGACCGACCACGACAGCACCATCGTCAAGCTCGGCGACTCCTTGCAGGACCTGCTGCCCTCGCCCACGGTCACCAAGGACAACGCCGACGACGCGGCGCTGTGGGGCAACGGCTGATCCGAGCCCGTCCCGGGCGTGACGCGGCGGGGAGCGTCACGCCTTCGCCGGACGACCGGCGAACCCCTGGAACCCGCGGAAGGAAGGCGCGTAGCCATGCCACAGGCCATCGTGGTCGACAACGTCTCGAAGGCGTTCGGCCCCACGCAGGCGTTGTCGCAGGTGTCCCTCACCGTCGATCAGGGCGAGTCCCGTGCGCTGATCGGCAAGAACGGGGCCGGCAAGTCGACGCTCATGTCGATCCTCACCGGCCTCACGCAGCCCGACACCGGCTCCATCAAGGTGCTGGCCGGGGACGCCTCGACGATCGGCTGCGTGTACCAGCGGAGCACGCTGATCCCCGCGGCGACGGCGGCGGAGAACATCGCGCTCACGCGGTACCCGCGCTCGGCGGGCGGGCTCATCCGCTGGCCGGAGGTCATGCGGCGGGCCGTCGCGCTGCTGGACGAGTGGGAGTGCGGCGACCTCGCGGGTGTTCCGGTCGAGCAACTGGAGCCGCTCGAACGCAAGGTCGTCGAGATCTGCAGGGTCCTGTCCCTCGGCCCGAAGGTGCTGCTCCTCGACGAGCCGACCGCGGGCCTGGACCGGGGCGCCTCGCAACGCCTGTTCAACCACATCGAGAAGGCCCGCACCCGGGGCGTGACCATCATCTACGTCTCCCACCACCTGCACGAGATCTTCGAGGTCTGCGACTCCGTCACCGTCCTGCGGGACGGCGCGGTCGTCGTCACCGGGCGCCTCGACCGGATGACCATGCCCGACCTGGTCGAGGCGATGGTGGGGGAGGCGGCCGTCCCCGGCGCCGGCGCCGGCGCCGCGCGGCGCGACCAGGCCGGGCCGGCGGACGACGGCCGTCCGCCCGTGCTCGTCGCCTCCGGCGTGAGCGTCGCCCCCAAGATCAAGCAGGTCGACCTCGAACTGCGGCCGGGCGAGTGCGTGGGGCTCACCGGGCTCGACGGGGCCGGCCACATGCAGCTCGCCGAGGTCCTCACCGGGCAGCGCCGCGCCGACTCCGGCACCGTCACCCTGGACGGGAAGCCGCTGCCCCTCGGCGACATCCGAGGCTGCATCATGGCCGGGGTCGGGTTCACCCCGGAGGACCGGCACATCAGCGGCTACGTGCCCGCGATGAGCGTGGCCGACAACGCGACGCTCGGGATCATGCCGAAGTTCGTCAACCGCTTCCGGCTGATCAGCTCCAGGCGGCGGGACGCGTTCTACCGCCGGCTCGCGGACGAGTGGAGCATCAAGGCCCACGCGGCGTCGCAGGCCACCGAGGAGCTCAGCGGCGGCAACCAGCAGAAGGTCGTGCTGGCCCGCTCGGTCGCCGCCGAGCCGAGGGTCCTGGTCCTCACCAACCCCACGGCGGGCGTCGACGTGTCCGCCAAGAAGTCGATCTACAAGACGATCGACGAGCTGAAGCGCGGGGGACAGGCCGTGCTGATCGTGACCTCCGACGACGGTGACCTGGAGGTCTGCGACCGCGTCGTCGCGATGCTCCAGGGAGAGGTGTCCGCGGAACTGCGCCCGCCGTTCAACGAGAGCATGATCGCCGCCGCCGTCCAGGGCAGTGGCACGGCCGCCGAGGCGGACCGACGTCTCTCCTCCGGAGAAGGAGATCAACAGTGACTACACCGGCACAGAAGAA
Source organism: Sphaerisporangium sp. NPDC049002 (assembly GCF_040649355.1). Lineage (NCBI taxonomy): Bacteria > Bacillati > Actinomycetota > Actinomycetes > Streptosporangiales > Streptosporangiaceae > Sphaerisporangium > Sphaerisporangium sp. NPDC049002. Next base: position 6,974 of record NZ_JBEZFH010000139.1, read on the forward strand.
ACCGCTCCAGGAGAGGGCGCCCGTCCGCACCGAACCGGCGGAGTCATCACGGCCGGCCGCGCGGCGCAACCGCCGGGCCGTCGACCCGGTGGTGCTCGCCCTCATCCCCATCATCGTCGCCGCGATGATCGTGGGCGCGGTGGTGAGCCCCGCCTTCCTCACCACCACCAACATCATCGACAACATCATCACGACCTCCGCCGTGCTCGGCGTGCTCGTCATCGCCGAGAGCCTGATCCTGATCAGCGGCTACTTCGACCTGTCGCTGCAGTCGACGGTGGGCTTCGCGCCGATGCTGCTCGCCGTCCTTGTCTCCAGCACCGCCGACAACGGCCTCGGCCTGCCGTTCCCGGTGGCGATCCTCATCGCGGTCCCGGCGGTGCTGCTGATCGGGCTGGCCAACGGATTCATGATCGCCAAGCTGAAGCTCAACGCGTTCATCGTGACGCTGGCGATGCTGATCCTGCTGCAGGGCCTGACCATCGGGCTGTCCGGCGGGCAGACGTACGCGGTGCTTCCCCGGGCCATGACCTACCTCGGCGACGGCGTCATCCTCGGGCTTCCCGTCCAGGCGTGGATCTTCGTGCTCGCCTTCGCCGCCGCCTTCGTGTTCATGGAGTACACCCCGACCGGCCGCAGCCTCTACGCCATGGGCGGCAACCACGAGGCGGCCCGCGCCGCCGGCATCCGCACCACCCGGCTGACGATCGGCGTCGTACTGGCCGGCAGCGTTCTCGCGTCGGTCGCGGGGCTGATGCTGACCGGCCGCATCGCGTCGGTCACCGCCAACCAGGGAGACAACCTGATCTTCACGGTGTTCGCCGCGGCGGTCATCGGCGGCATCAGCCTGAACGGAGGCCGAGGCAATCTGATCGGCGCCGGGCTCGGCGTGATCCTGCTCGGCATCATCCAGAACATCCTCACGCTGTCGAACGTCCCCTCGTTCTGGATCAACGCCGCCTACGGCGCGATCATCCTCGCGGCGCTGCTCATCGGCTGGCTGTCCTCGCACCGCTTCTCCGGCCCCAGGCGTGCCGAATGAGCGCGACGGCCCAGCACGGCGACTGGCCGACCGGCATGATGCCGGCCCTGGTGTTCACCGCTCCGGGCGTCCTCACGGTCGAGGGCGTGCCGGTGCCCGCTCCCGCCGAGGGGCAGGTCCTGGTACGCGTCCAGTACCTCGGGATCTGCGGCACCGACGTCCACCTGCTCGACGGCACCAGCGCGTACGTGGTCGGCGGCCTCACGAGCTTCCCGATCCGCTTCGGGCACGAGTGGGCCGGCGAGGTCGTGGCGGCCGGGCCGTCCGTCCCGTCCGGCCTGGTCGGACGGCGGGTGGTCGGCGAGCCGTTCCTCTCGTGCGGGCAGTGCCTGACCTGCCGGGGCGGCCACTACAACCTCTGCCCGAACCGGTACGAGCTCGGTGTGCGCGGCGGCGTGCCCGGCGCGGCGGCGCACTACCTGCGCATCCCCGCGGCGAACGTCCACGTCATCCCGCCGGAGGTCGAGACCGCCCACGCGCTCGTCGGCGAGCCCCTGGTGACGGTGCTCAACGCCTACGAGCGGGCCGCCGTCCAGCCGGGGGAGGCGGTCGCCGTGCTCGGCACGGGCACCCTCGGCCTGCTCGCGGTGCAGGTCGGCGCGGCGATGAACTGCCCGGTCGACGTCATCGGCATCGACCCCGAAGGGCTCGCCGCCGCGCGCGACCTCGGCGCCCGCGCCGTCATGCCGCCGGACCAGGCTCCCGCCGACGCCTATCCGGTGGTGATCGAGGCGACCGGCGCGGCGAGCATCGGCCCGCTGTTGACGCGGATCGCCGGGATCGCCGGCCGCATCCTGCAGGTCGGGATCCCCGGCCGGCCGGTGGACGGCGTCGACCTCGCGGCCTTCGTCAGCAAGGGACTCCAGCTCTCCGGCGTACTCGGCGGGGTCCACCTGATGCCCCGGGCGCTGCACATGATCGCCACCGGGGCCGTACGCCCGGCGGCCCTCATCGAGCAGGTGCTGCCCGTCGCCGAGGTACGGCACGCCTTCGACCGCATGCGCGAGCCCGGACGGCCCCGGCCCAAGCTGGTCGTCGACCTGTCGGACCTGCGGGTGCCGACCTCCCCCGGTGAGGAGCGGAAGGCCTCATGAGCAGCCGAGACCCGGACGCCTGGACCGCCGGCTGGATCGGCACGGGCAGGATGGGCAGCGCCATGGTGCGGCGGCTCCTGCTGGCCGGGCACCACGTGACGGTCTGGAACCGCACGCCGGAGCGGGCCGAGCCGCTGCGGGCCGCCGGAGCGGAGGTCGCCGCCGACCCCACCGACCTGGCCGGGCGCGACGTGGTCGTCACCAGCCTCGCGGCCTCCGCCGACCTGGAAGAGGTCGCCGGACGGGTCCTCGCCGGCCCGTCCCGCCCGCGCCTGCTGGTCGACACCTCCACGGTCTCGCTGGAGGCGTCTCGCCGCGTACGGGAGGCGGCGGCGCTGGCAGGCGTGCCGTTCCTGTCCGCCCCCGTCAGCGGCAACCCCTCCGCCGTCGAGGCGGGCACGGCGTCGTTCGTGTGCTCCGGCTCCCGCGACGCCTTCGAACGGGCGCGGGGCGTGCTGGAGACCATCGGCCGCAAGGCCACCTACGTCGGCGAGCAGGACGAGGCGCGGCTGCTGAAGATCGCCCACAACCTGCTGCTCGGCGTGACGACGCAGGGCCTCGCCGAGGTGGTCGTGCTGTGCGAGAGCCTCGGCGTCGACCGGGGCGTCTTCATGGAGTTCGTCAACGACAGCGTCGTGGGCTCGACCTTCACCCGCTACAAGACCGACGCCATCAGCCGCCTGGACATGACGCCGACGTTCACCTCCCGCCTCCTGCTGAAGGACCTCGACCTAGGCCTGCACGAGGCGTCGGCCCGGCAGGTGCCCATGCCGGTCATCGGCCTGGTCCGCACACTGCTGCTCTCAGCCATCGCCCAGGGGTACGGCGAGCTGGACTTCCTGTCGCTGCTCACCGTCCAGGCCCGAGCCGCGGGCCTCGAACCGTCCGAGGTACGCCCGCCCGCCACCGGCCCGACCGATCAGATCCAGGAGCCTTCATGACAACGACGAACGCCCACACGATCGACCCGCGTGCCATCGGCGCGCCCGGTCACATGTCGGTGGACTTCGAGACACGCGTCGACTTCACCCGGCTGCGCGACTACCGCCTCGCCCGTGCCCGTGCCGCCCTGGAGAACTCCGACCTCGGCGCCATGCTCGTCTTCGACGTGAACAACATCCGCTACCTGACCGGCTCGGTCATCGGCGAGTGGTCGCGCGACAAGATGACCCGCTACGCGCTGCTGGTACGCGGGCGCGAGCCGGTGCTGTGGGACTTCGGCTCGGCGGCCAAGCACCACAGGCTCTACGCTCCCTGGCTGCTGCCAGAGAACTGCCGCGCCGGAATGGTGGGCCTGCGCGGGGCGGTGGCCCCCGAGGTCGGCCTGTTCACCCGCGCCGTGCAGGAGATCCGTGACCTGCTCGTCGAGGCCGGGCAGCAGGACGCCCCCGTCGGCGTCGACATCGCCGAGCCGCCGATGACGCTCGCCATGCAGCAGGCCGGCCTCACCGTGGCCGACGGCCAGCAGGTGATGCTGGAGGCCAGGCAGATCAAGAGCATGGACGAGATCCTGCTGCTGTCGCAGGCCGCCGCCATGGTCGACGGCGTTTACCAGAAGATCTCGGACGCGCTCAAGCCGGGCATCCGGGAGAACGACCTGGTGGCCCTCGCCAACGCCTACCTCTACGAGATGGGCTCCGACGACGTCGAGGCGATCAACGCGGTGTCGGGGGAGCGGTGCAACCCGCACCCGCACAACTTCACCGACCGCATCATCCGACCGGGCGACACCTGCTTCTTCGACATCATCCAGTCCTACAACGGCTACCGGACCTGCTACTACCGCACGCTGAACGTGGGCTCGTCGACCCCCTCGCAGCGCGACGCGTACACCAAGGCCCGCGAGTGGATCGACGCCGCGATCGAGCTGGTCAAGCCGGGCACCTGGACCGACGAGATCGCCAAGGCGTGGCCCACCGCCCAGGAGTTCGGCTTCGCCTCCGAGATGGAGGCCTTCGGGCTGCAGTTCGGCCACGGGCTCGGGCTCGGCCTGCACGAGCGGCCCATCATCTCGCGCCTCAACTCGATCGAGCACCCGGTGAGGATCGAGGAGGGGATGGTCTTCGCGCTGGAGACCTACTGCCCGGCCTCCGACGGCGCGTCCGCGGCGCGCATCGAGGAAGAGGTCGTCGTGACCTCCGAGGGCGCCAAGGTCATCACGCTGTTCCCCGCGCAGGAACTGTTCGTCGCGAACCCGTACTGACCCCGGGCCGCCACACCCTTCCGAGGAGCCAACCCCGATGACACACCATGACCTGCTGGCCACCTGCTGGACGACGGCCGGCGACGCCGTCCCCCTGCCCGGCCGGGACGCCAGCCCGCTACCGCTCCCCGCCCGCGTCGAGCAGGCGGCCCGCGCGGGGTTCACCGGCTTCGGGCTGATGCACGTCGACCTTGAGGCATTCCTGCGCACGTCGGACCTGCCGACGCTGCGGAAGATCCTCGACGACAACGGCATCACGACGCTCGAACTGGAGTTCCTCACCGACTGGTGGAAGGACGAGCCCGAACGCCACGAGTCGGACCGCACACTGAAGCTGCTGGTGGAGGCGTCGGAGGCGCTGTCCCCGCACCACGTCAAGGTCGGGCCCGACATCACGGGCGGCCCGTACGAGCGCGACCGCTGGGCGGCGGGATTCCACCGCGTCTGCGAGGCCTTCGCGGCGGCCGGGACGACCGTCGCGCTGGAGTTCATGCCGTTCTCCAACGTGGACACCCTCGCGCGGGGCCTCGACCTGGTGAGGACCGCGGACCACCCGGCGGGCGGCCTGATGGTCGACCTGTGGCACGTCGAGCGCGGCGGCGCCACCCTGGAGGAACTCGCCCAGGTCCCGCTCGGGCTCATCAAGGGCGTGGAGCTCGACGACGGCGACGCCCAGCAGGTCGGGGACGGCTACACCGACACCGTCCTGCGGCGGCGGCTGTGCGGCCAGGGCTCGTTCCGGGTCGCCGAGTTCATCAACGTCATGCGCGACATCGGCTGGACCGGGCCCTGGGGCGTCGAGATCCTCTCCGAGACCTACCGGACGCGCCCCCTCGAATCCGCCGTCGCCGAGGCGTACGCCACGGCGGCCGGCCGGTTCGGCGCCGCCGACGCGGCACGTGAGACCAACGGAAAGGAATAGGCAATGCGGCTGGCGGACAAGATCTGCATCGTCACCGGCGCCGCGAGCGGCATCGGCAGGGCCACGGCGGAACGGTTCGCGCGGGAGGGGGCCCTGGTCTACGCCGCCGACATCGCGGCCGACCCCCGCGACGAGGACCGCACCTTCCACAGGAAGCTCGATGTCTCCGACCTTTCCGCCTGGACGGGGCTGGTCGAGGAGATCGACGGCAGGCACGGGCGGGTCGACGTGCTGTTCAACTGCGCCGGCTTCGTCGGCTCCTACGACTCGCTGACCGAGATCCCCGTGGACGACTGGCACCGCATCGTCGCCACCAACCAGACGGGCGTCTTCTACGGAATGCGGTCGGTCATCCCCGTCATGCGGCGGGCCGGAGCCGGGGCGATCGTCAACATGTCCTCCGCGTGGGGGCTCATCGGCTCGGCCGGCGTAGCGGCGTACCAGGCGTCCAAGGGCGCCGTGACGGTCATGACCAAGAACGCCGCGATCTCCTACGCGGCCGACGGCATCCGGGTCAACTCCGTTCACCCCGGCCTCATCACCACGCCCATGACCGACGCGCAGGACCCGGAGATCTCGGCGGAGCTGGTGCGCCAGACCCCACTCGGCCGGGCCGGGAGCTCCGGCGAGGTCGCCAACGCCGTGCTGTTCCTCGCCTCGGACGAGGCGTCCTTCATCACCGGGGCGCAGCTCGTGGTCGACGGCGGCCTGATCGTCCACTGAGGAGGACTGTTGACGACGACCCACGAAGCGAGCGCGCCGCGCCGGGCCGTGGTGGTCCACCGCGGGGCGGGCGGCATCACGGTGAGCTGCGACCTGCTGCCCACGCCACCACTGGCCGCCGACGCCGTGCGCGTCCGCCCCGACTACGTCGGCATCTGCGGATCGGACCTGGAACAGATCTTCGGAGTGATGGACCCGGGCTTCGAGGTCGAGTTCCCGCACGTGCTCGGCCACGAGTGGGCCGGAGTGGTCCTTGAGGCGGGCCCGCGCGTCTCGCGGTTCCGCCCCGGCGACCGTGTGATCGGCCATGGCTCGCTCGGCGGCAACATCTGGTTCGGCGTGTCCACCGACGGTGCCATGGCCGACAACTTCACCGTGCCCGAGACGATGTGCTTCGCCGTGCCCCCCGCCGTCTCCTCGCTGCGCGCCGCCCTGGTCGAACCGCTCGCCTGCTGCCTGCAGGGCCTGCGTACCGCCGGGGGAGCCGACGCCGGGCACACCGTCGCGGTCTTCGGATGCGGCGCGATCGGGCTGTCCATGGTCGGCCTCGCCCGGAGCCTGGGCGCGCGGGTCGTCGCCGTCGATCCCAGCGGCGAACGGCTCAGGATCGCAGGCGCGCTCGGCGCGGACCACTGTGTCCAGGTCACCGACGATGAGGACACCGCGGCGAGCGTGCTGCGGGCCCTCGGCGGCCGGGGCGCGGACCTGGTCGTCGAGGCGTCGGGCGCCCCCTCGGCGCAGGCCGCGGTCTTCGACGTCACCGCCCGGGACGCGCGGCTGATGTTCATGGGCCTGTCGCACCGGCGGTCGGCCCAGGTCTCCCTGCACCAGATCCAGAACCACAACCTGCGGGTGCTCTCGTCCACCGGAGCCCCGCCGCACATCTGGGAGCCGGCGCTGCGGCTGCTCGACCGCACCGGGCTCGACCTCGAACCGCTGGTGTCCGACGTGTTCGCGTTCGAGGACTGCGCCGCCGCCCTTTCGGCCGCGCGGGACTCGGCCCGGCACGCCAAGGTGATGCTCAGCCCGGACGGCGGGCGGCGTACGTGAGCACCTCACACCTGTTCACGCCGCTGACCGTCCGGGGCACGACCTTCCGCAACCGTGCCTGGGTGTCACCGATGTGCCAGTACTCGGCCGTGGACGGGGTCGTGGGCGACTGGCACCTCGTCCACCTCGGGGCGCTCGCGAGCGGCGGCGCCGGCCTGATCGTCGCGGAGTCCACCGGCGTCACCCCAGCTGGGCGGATCAGCCCCCAGTGCGCCGGGCTGTGGTCGGACGAACAGGCCGAGGCGTGGGCGCGGGTCGTGCGGTACGCGCACCGCCAGGAGACGCCGCTCGGCATCCAGCTCTCCCACGCAGGGCGCAAGGGGTCGACCTCGACGCCGTGGACCGGCGAAGCGTGGGTGCCGCCCGCGGAGGGCGGCTGGCCGACGCTGGCGCCGTCCGCCGTTCCCTACGGCGACCTCCCTGCTCCGGCGGCCATGACCCTCGGCGACATCGACGCCACCCGGCGCGCCTTCGCCGCCGCCGCGGCGAGGGCCCTGGACGCGGGGTTCGACGTCGTGGAGCTGCACGCCGCCCACGGATACCTGCTGCACGAGTTCCTGTCCCCGCTGAGCAACCGGCGGCAGGACCGGTACGGCGGGTCCTACGAGAACCGGATGCGGTTCCCCCTCGAAGTGGTCGCCGCGGTGCGCGAGGAATGGCCCGCGGACCGCCCGCTGTTCGTCCGCGTCTCGGTGACCGACTGGGTGCCCGGCGGGTGGGACCTGGAGTCGTCGATCGGGTTCGCCCGCAGGCTGGCCGGCCTGGGCGTCGACCTCGTCGACTGCTCCTCGGGCGGGCTCGTGCCCGACGCCGAGATCCCCGCCGACGGGGCGTACCAGAGCGACCTGGCCCACGCGGTGCGCGAGGGCGCGGGCGTGCGCACCGCCGCCGTCGGAAGGATCACCGAGCCGGAACAGGCCGAGGCGCTCATCGGCTCGGCAAAGGCCGACGCGGTGCTCCTCGGCAGGGCCATGCTCCGCGACCCGCACTGGGCCCTGCGGGCCGCCGGCGCGGTGGGGGCCGCCGTGCCGTGGCCCGTGCAGTACGAGCGTGCCAAGCCGGGGCACCGGCGCATCGATTCACAAGAGCTGGAGGCGTCGTGAAGTACAGGTCCGAGCTGTTCATCGGTGGCCAATGGGTCGGGGGGACCTCGACCGTCCCCGTCAGAGACCCGGCGCTCGACGAGACCATCGCCGAGGTCGCCGTCGCCGGCGAGGACGAGTGCGCCCAGGCGGTCGACGCCGCCTCCTCGGCGCTCGGGCCCTGGGCCGCGCGCGCCCCGAGAGAGCGGGCCGAGATCCTGCGGCGGGCCTTCGAGCTGATGACCGCCGAGGCCGGCCAGATCGCCGAGCTCATCGTCCGCGAGAACGGCAAGGTGCTGGCCGACGCCAGGGCCGAGGTGACCTACGCCGCCGAGTTCTTCCGCTGGTTCGCCGAGGAGGCCGTCCGCGTCCAGGGCGACTACCGGCTCGCGCCGGGAGGCGACAAGCGCATCATCGTCACCCACCAGCCGGTCGGCGTCTCGCTGCTCATCACCCCGTGGAACTTCCCCGCCGCGATGGCAACCCGCAAGATCGGGCCGGCGCTCGCGGCCGGGTGCTCGGTCGTGCTCAAGCCCGCCACGGAGACCCCGCTCACCGCGCTGGCGATCGCCGACGTCCTGTGGCGCGCGGGGGTCCCCGACGGCGTGGTCAACGTCGTCGTCGCCGCCCCGACCGCCCAGCGGGTCCGCGAGATGTTGCACGACCCGCGCGTCACCAACCTGTCGTTCACGGGATCGACCGAGGTGGGGAGGGTCCTGCTGCACGAGGCGGCCGACCAGGTCGTGCGGACGTCGATGGAGCTCGGCGGCAACGCGCCGTTCCTGGTGCTGGCCGGCGCGGACGTCACCGCCGCCGTCCAGGGAGCGATGGTGGCCAAGCTGCGCAACGGCGGTGCGGCCTGCACAGCGGCCAACCGCTTCTACGTCCACCGGTCCGTCGCGAAGGAGTTCACCTCGGCCCTCGCGAACGCAATGGCAGGGCTGAAGGTCGGACCCGGCCTCGACCCGTCCAGCGAGATCGGCTCGCTGGTGTCCACCGCCGAGCGCGGGAAGGTCGCCGAGCTGGTGGAGCGCGCCACCGGAGCCGGAGCGCGGCCCGTCTCCGGCGGCTCGGTGCCGGCCGGGGCGGGCGCGTTCTACCCTCCGACGGTCCTCGCGGACGTCGCGCCGGACGCGGACATCCTCGACGTCGAGATCTTCGGGCCGGTCGCCCCGATCGTGACGTTCGACGACGAGGAGGAGGCGGTGGCCCGCGCCAACGGCACCCCCTTCGGGCTCATCAGCTACGTCTACTCCGGCGACCTGCGCCGAGGGCTTCAGGTCGCCGACAGGCTCGAATCCGGCATGGTCGCGGTCAACCGGGGCGTGTTGTCCGACCCGGCCGCGCCGTTCGGCGGATACAAGCAGAGCGGCCTCGGGCGCGAGGGCGGATTCGACGGCATCCACGAGTTCCTGGAGACCAAGTACATCGCCGCCGATGTGTGACGCACGACCCCATAACACCCGAATGGAGCGATAATGCAAGTGAACCTCGAAGGACGCAAGGTCCTCGTGACCGGAGGGGCCTCCGGCATCGGAGCGGCCGTCGTGCGCGCCATGCTCGCCGAAGGCGCCGACGTGGTCGCCGCCGACCATGACGAGAAGCTGCTGGCAGAGCTGGCGGCCGAGACCGGGGCGTCCGGCGGCGCCTTCGGCCCCGTCACTGCCGACCTTTCGACCCTGACCGGCTGCGAGACCGCCGTCGGAGCCGCGCTCGACATCCTCGGCGGCCTCGACATCCTGGTCAACAACGTGGGCACCGGCGCGGTCCGCACGTTCGACCAGCTCACCGATGACGAGTGGCTGAGCACCATGAACCTCAACTTCATGAGCTACGTGCGGGTCAGCCGGGCCGCGCTGCCGCACCTGCGTGCCTCGCGGAACTCCCCGGTGATCATCAACAACGCCTCCGACCTGGCCCGGCAGCCCGAGACCCAGCCCATCGACTACGCCGCTTCCAAGGCGGCCGTCCTCGCGGTCACCAAGGGGCTGGCCCGCGCCGAGGGTCCGCACATCCGCGTCAACGCCGTGGCCCCGGGGCCCATCTGGACGCCGTTCTGGACCAAGCCCGGTGGCTTCGCCGACACCCTGTCCGAGCTGCACGGCCTGGAGCCGATGGCGGCCGTCGAGCACGAGATGCGGCTGCGGCAGCTCCCCCTGCACCGGCTCGGCACGCCCGAGGAGGTGGCCAACGTGATGGTGTTCCTGGCCAGCCCGCTGTCGTCGTTCGTGACCGGATCGGTCTGGGGCGTCGACGGCGGCAGCGTCCGCGCCCTCTACTGAGCACCGGCTTCGCGGCATCTTCGCAGGCGCGCCACCGTGCCACCTGCCCGGACAGAGTCAGGGGTTCCTTCCGCCAGATAGAGGACGGCGGCGACGGCCGGCAACACGGTCGCCGCTACGTCGGCCCCGCCACGCGCATCTTCGTCCCCCGGCTGGGCCTCAGAGCTTGCCGAGCCCGCGGGCCAGGATGGTGGCGGTCTTCGCGATGGCCTTGTTGTCGGTGGCGAGACCTGCGGAGCGGTTGGTGTAGATCGCCATGATGAGGGGCGCGGCGCCCTTCTCGGGCCAGATGGCGGCGATGTCGTTCCCACCGCCGAACCCCGAGGAGTTGGTGCCGGTCTTGTCGCCGATCGTCCAGGTCTTGGGCAGGCCGGCGCGGATGCGCTCGTCGCCGGTCTTGCTCGCGATCAGCCAGGCGTTGAGCTGCTCCCGGTCCTTGGCGTGCAGCGCCTTCCCAGTCGTGAGCGCGCGCAGGTCACGGCCGATGGCCGCGGGCGTGGTGGTGTCGCGCTTCTCTTTGGGGGTCCAGTCGTTGAGTTCGGGGTGCCGGCGGTCCATACGGGAGATCGGGTCCTTCAGCGTACGGAAGTACTTCGTCAGGCAGGCGGGCCCGCCGATCTGCGCGAGCAGCAGGTTGGACGCGGTGCCGTCGCTCAGCGTGACGGCCGCCTCGCACAGCTGCGCGACGCTCAGGCCGTCCTCGACGTGCTTCTCGGTGATCGGCGAGTTGGGCTTCAGATCGGCGGCCGTCCACTTGACGACCTTGCTCATCAGGCCGGGCTCGGAGGTGCGCGCCTTGTGCAGCACGGCCGCGCAGAGGGGCGCCTTGAAGGTGGACAGCAACGGGAAGCGCTCGCCCGCCCGATACGTCACCATCTTGCCGGTGGCCGTGTCGATGGCGTACGCGCCGATGCGGCCCTTGAAGGACACCTCCAGCTTGCGCAGGTCCTTCCTGACCTGGGCCTCTCCCGAAACCGCCGCCGGCGCCGTTGCCGCAGTCAGCGCCGTTGCCGCCGCCGGGGCCGCCGGGGCCGCCGGGGCCGCCGCCGGCGGCGCGGTCGAGGCTGTTTTCGCGCCGAGGACGCAACCGGACAGGAGGGAGATCGCCAAGGCGGTCGCGGGCAGCGCGGCCGCGAGCCGGCGGGCGCGGAAGTGTCGCATGTCAAATCCCTTGCTTGCCGTATGTCAGACAGTAGGAGCAAAGCAGATGCCCCGTGCGACGGCGGGCCGGAGCTGTTGACGGGTGGCACGGCGTTTCGTACGTTCCACGAGGGGCCGTCTGCTGTCGCCCAGGCTGGAAGGGGTTGCGATGACCGCCGAGCCGGATTCGAACGGGAGTTGGCCCGACATCATCCCGGGACCGCTCGCCACGCCGCCGCCGGAGTTCGCCCACAGGCGCGAGTCGGGGCCGCTGGAGCCGGCGGCCATGCCAAGCGGCGACCGCGTCCCGCTGGCCGTCAGGTACGAGGACGTCCGCGCTCTGCTGGCCTCGCCCACGTGCAGCCGTAACCTGCGCATACCAGGGCTGCCGCGGCTGGTGAGCGGCATAGGCATCGACGACGACCCGGACGCGCTGATCAATCAGGACCCGCCTGAGCACACCCGCTACCGCCGGATCATGCAGGGCACCTTCACTCCGCGCCAGATCGAACCGTGGCGCCCCCGCATCGCGAACATCGCCGGAGAACTCCTCGACGCGCTGGGCGACGACTTCGATCTGGTCCAGGGATACGCGCTGCGGCTACCGGGCCATGTCATCTGCGAGACGCTCGGCGTGCCGATGGACCACTACGACCAGTTCGTCCGGTGGACGGACATGTTCCTGACCACCTCCACGGCCAACGAGCAGGCACGTTACGAGGGCTACACCGAATTCATGGCCTATGCCGCCGAGCTGGTCGCCCAGCATCGGGCCAAGCCCGGCGATGACCTTGTCGACCTGCTCATCCAGGCCAGGGACGAGGACGACCGGCTGTCGGAAGGAGAGCTGGTCAACACCGTCTTCTCCCTCATCACGGCCGGTCACGAGACGACGGCCTCAATGATCGCCCGCGGTGTCTTCAGGTTGCTCCTCCACCCCGGCCAGTGGGCCGAGCTGGTAGCGGACCCGGCCCTCACGGCCACCGCGGTCGAGGAGATCCTCCGCTTCGACGGGCCGCCCGCCAGCGCCTTCATGCGCCGGGTGACCGAAGACATCGACCTTCCTAGTGGCTCGCTGGGCGCCGGGACGGTCGTCATGCCGAACCTGAACGCTGCCAACCACGATCCGCAGGCGTTTCCCGAGCCGGGGCGGTTCGACATCCACCGCTTCGTCCACCACCCCCCGAACCCGCATGTGGCATTCGGTTACGGCCCGCATCGCTGCCTGGCCGCCAGCCTCGCCAGGGTCGAGCTCACCGAGGCGATCAGAGCCTTGGTCACCCGGCGGCCCGCCCTCCGCCTGACCGCGTCACCCGAATCGGTGACCTGGACCGATGGTCTGGTCTACCGGCCCGTCGCCATGCAAGTGACCACGGGCGGATGACCTCATCCGTGTGAGCCGCTCGTTCATGATCGGAAATGTGCCCAGGCCGTGTGCGAAGTTTCCGCGACGCCACCGGCGCC
>NZ_JBEZFH010000140.1:0-19795 GCF_040649355.1 Sphaerisporangium sp. NPDC049002
GACACGCGGGGTGGTCCCATCACTGGCAACCGGGTGGTCCCATGCTCGTGGCAGAAAACCACCCTCGGTGGTCCCATAAGCCTGGCCGGCGACACCTCCCCACGCCCGTGGGGGTGAGCCGTCCTGAACTTGGCCCCAAGTGGTGAACGCGGTGTCCTCCCCACGCCCGTGGGGGTGAGCCGTCAGGTCAGGGCCGACAGCATCGGCCGTCAGGGTCCTCCCCACGCCCGTGGGGGTGAGCCGACCTCCGCGCCACCGGCACGGACAACGTCATCGTCCTCCCCACGCCCGTGGGGGTGAGCCGCAGCCCGGCGCCGACATGGGCCGGTACCGCCAGTCCTCCCCACGCCCGTGGGGGTGAGCCGGACACCGAACTCGCGTTCCAACCGCAGTACCTGTCCTCCCCACGCCCGTGGGGGTGAGCCGCACTCCCCTGTTTCGGTGTCTTCGCCGCACGGGTCCTCCCCACGCCCGTGGGGGTGAGCCGTCCTGGTCGGCCTTGACCTGGGCGGCGACCTCGTCCTCCCCACGCCCGTGGGGGTGAGCCGCCCAGTGTCATCCGACCCCGGAACCGCCATCCGTCCTCCCCACGCCCGTGGGGGTGAGCCGCTCCGCCTCACGGTCCTGGACGCGGTTACCGTGTCCTCCCCACGCCCGTGGGGGTGAGCCGACGGCCGTGAATGACGCGGTTGTCCGTATCGGGTCCTCCCCACGCCCGTGGGGGTGAGCCGCTCCGGCCGAGATGACGATCCGGGGACGGGGGGTCCTCCCCACGCCCGTGGGGGTGAGCCCGTGCCCGCCGCGCCGTTGCTTTCCCAGCACGGGTCCTCCCCACGCCCGTGGGGGTGAGCCGTCGGTCTTCTTTACCGGAAGTGGCCTGGTCAGGTCCTCCCCACGCCCGTGGGGGTGAGCCGCACACCTCTCCGGCGGCCTGAACGGTCAGGTCGTCCTCCCCACGCCCGTGGGGGTGAGCCGCTTCTCCTGGCCGCGTTCCTCGACCGGGGCCGTCCTCCCACGCCCGTGGGGGTGAGCCGTGGACCGCGACGCGCTTGGGGTCGCGGGCTTTGTCCTCCCCACGCCCGTGGGGGTGAGCCGATGGAGACGATCCGGTCGGAGCGGCGCCGTGAGTCCTCCCCACGCCCGTGGGGGTGAGCCGCTGACCGCCGATGCGATCGGCCCTGACCTCACGTCCTCCCCACGCCCGTGGGGGTGAGCCGGTCACCGTGACCAACGTCGTGATGTGGCCGACGTCCTCCCCACGCCCGTGGGGGTGAGCCGTGGAGGGCCTCCGGGAGGAGCTGGCCGACCGGGTCCTCCCCACGCCCGTGGGGGTGAGCCGGCAGCGCAGGACACCACGCGCCGCGCGACTGTGTCCTCCCCACGCCCTTGGGGGTGAGCCAGCCCTTCAGCGCTCTACGTTCACCCCGTAGCCGTCCTCCCCACGCCAGTGGGGGTGAGCCGACCACGGGGACCTCGAAGACCAGCGGCTCGGGGTCCTCCCCACGCCCGTGGGGGTGAGCCGTGCAGCCCATTCATGGCTGCGATGAATGTCCAGTCCTCCCCAAGCCCGTGGGGTGAGCCGCCGTATTTCTGGATCCCTGTGGGCGATCCTGAGTCCTCCCCACGGACCGGCAGCCCAGGTGCGCAGCTTGGGCTTGTGTCCTCCCCACGCCCGTGGGGGTGAGCCGACGTCCAGACCGCCGGTTCCTCCGGCGTCAGGGTCATCCCCACGCCTGTGGGGGTGAGCCGTCGTCGTAGCCGAGCGGGCCGTTCTCTCTTTGGTCCTCCCCACACTCGTAGGGGTGAGCCGACTCCGGAACGGGAGGGGTTTGGTAGGCGCGTAGTTCGGTGAGTCGGCGAACCCGGTGCAGGCGCGGGAAATACCCAGGCCGCAGGGCGGATGATGGCACCCGGCGGATGAGACGGACTGCGGGGGTCACTCGGGGCGGTTGGCCCAGATGCCGCGGATGTGGTGGATGTGGTGGTCCATGGTGGTCCTGGCGGCGTCGGTGTCGCCGCGGACCAGGGCGTCGAGGATGGCGAGGTGCTCACGGGCGGAGTCGGCGAGGGTGCCCCGTTCCGACATCTTCTTCAGGCCGTACAGCCGGGCACGGTATCTGAGGTCGCGGGCGAGCTCGACCAGGTGCGCGTTCCCGGCGAGCGTCAGCAGCTCCACGTGGAAGCGGAGGTCGGCGTTGACGTAGGCGAGCAGGTCGCCGCGTTCCGCCGCCGAGACGATCTCCTCGGCGACCGGCCGGAGCACCTCGAATTCGTCCGCGCGGGAGGCGTCGGCCAGCCGGGCCACGGTGGGCACCTCCAGGAGCTTGCGGATCTCGGTGAGCTCGTCCAGGTCGCGCTCGGACAGCTCGGTGACCCGGAACCCCTTGTTGGGCACCGCCTCGACCAGGCCCTCCTTGGCCAGGTCGAGCATCGCCTCGCGCACCGGGGTGGCGGACACCCCGAACTGCGCGGCGAGGACCGGGGCGGAGTAGACGACGCCGGGGCGCATCTCGGCGGCGACCAGCGCGCCACGAAGCGCCTGCGCCACCTGCTCGCGCAGGCTCTGGCGCCCGGCCATGACCGGCAGGTCGAGCCTGCCCTCCTCGCTCACGCCCCACCCCGCTCGGACCCGCTCGCCATGCCGGCATCCCCTCCTGGGCTCATCGGCCCGCCCACGCGTCATGGGCGGCGGCCGCCACGACCAAATCCTCCCAGGCCATCCCCACACTCTTGAACACGCGAGGCCCGGAGCCCGGCTCGACGGCCCCGTTCACCAGCTCCGCGAGGCCGCCCGCCAGGTGGCCCTCGCCGATCAGTCCCGACCGGATCGCCATGATCACGTCGCCGGCCTCCGCGAGCGCGGACGTACGGGACTCGACCACGACGGTGGCACGGGCCATCAGGTCGCCGTCGAGCTCGCGGGCGTCCGGCTCATGGGAGCCGACCGCGACGACGAGTGCGCCGTCGGCCACCAGCGCGCCGGGGAACAGCGGCTCGCGGGCACTGGTGCAGCAAACGATCACATCCGCGCCGGCCACGCCCTCGGCCGTGCCCACCGTCGCCGTCAGGCCGAGGGTGGAACAGTGGGCGGCCAGGTCGCGCGCCCCGTCCAGGTTCCGGGCGACGACGGTGACGTGCTCGATGGGCCGTACCGCGCGCAGGGCCTCGACGTGGCCCCATGCCTGCGGGCCGGTGCCGAAGACGGTGAGCGTACGGGCGTCCGGCCGGGCCAGGTGCCGTGCGGCGAGCGCCGAGACGGCCGGGGTGCGCAGCGAGGTGAGCGCGATGCCGTCCATGGAGGCCAGGGGCGTCAGGGACGGGCCGTCGAACAGCAGGTAGGTGCCCTGGATCCGGGGAAGCCCCCTGCCGGGGTTCGCCGGGGCGACGCTCGCCACCTTGATCCCCGCGTGGCGGCCGTACGAGGCGGGCATGAGGAGGAGCTGCCCGGCGGGCAGGTCCACGACCGGGCGGCGCGGGCACTCCTCCGGGTCGAGGCCGCCGAGGAGCGCCTCGGACAGCGCCCTCACGGCATGCTCCATCGGCACCAGGCGCCTCAGGGTGTCCCCGTCGATGTACGGCAGCGCGCTCATCGGAGCGTGAACCCCGGGCCCACGGGATCGCGGGGGTCGAGGACGAACCGGTGCACGCCGGTGCGGTACGCCATGCCGGTGATCTCCGGGATCACCGTGTCACCGCGCGCCTCGACGACCCGTCCGGTGAACGTGGTGCCGGTGATGCTCTCGTGGACCAGCTCGCCGGTGAACCCGTCGGCGTGGAGCAGGGCGAGCCGGGCGGCCGTCCCCGAGCCGCACGGGGATCGGTCCACCTCGCCGTCCGCGAACACGGTGACGTTGCGCTGGCGGCCGGGGCCGATCTCGTCGTAGAAGATCACTCCGTAGATCCCGGAGAGGCGGTCATCGGCAGGATGCCTGGCGGCCGGGTGGTCCTTGAGCGACGCCTTGATCGCGCGGCCGAGGGCGATGAGGCCGGTCAGGTGACGCGGCTCCACGCTCAGCCCGAAGGCGCCTGCCGGAACGGACGCGTACATCGCCCCGCCGTAGGCGATGTCGACCGTGACTTCGCTACTGGCGGTGGGGACGGATATCTGGACGTTCCGGGCGGTGACGTGGGAGGGGACGTTGCGGAAGGTCACCGACTCGATGACGCCGCCGGAGCTGTGGACGCGGGCCGTGACACGCCCGGAGGGCACGTCCACGACCACGTCGGTGTCCCCGTCGGGATCGGCCTGGACCAGGCCGGACTCCACCGCGTGGACGCCCAGCGCTATCGTGCCGTGCCCGCAGGCCGTGGAGTAGCCGTCCTTGTGCCAGAACAGCACCCCCAGGTGCGCGCCCGCGTCGTCCGGGGGTACGAGGAAGCATCCGTACATGTCGGCGTGGCCGCGCGGCTCGTGGCAGAGCAGCCTCCGCACGCGGTCGATCTCGGGCGCGGAGGCGTTCGTCCGGCGTTCCAGCACCGTGGCGCCGGGAATCTCCGGAACTCCGGCCGTGACGATACGAAATGGCTCGCCACCGGTGTGGTAGTCGATCGTCCGGACCTCGATCTCCCCGCCCATGCCCAAGCCCCCGCCACTCCGTGGTGCCATACCGGTTCGCCGCGTCGTGCCGGTCCAGGTCTTGCCATCCATCAGACGCCGCCCAGATAGGCCTCGACGACGCGGGAGTCGCCGCGCAGTTCGGACGCCGAGCCGCCGAGGACGCACTCGCCGCTCTCGATCACGTACCCCCGGTGGGCGATCTTGAGTGCCGCCTTGGCGTTCTGCTCGACGAGCAGGACCGAGACGCCCTCGGCGTTCACCTCGCGGACCAGCTCCATGACGGAGGCGACCACCAGCGGTGCGAGGCCCATCGACGGCTCGTCCAGGAGCAGCAGTCGTGGCCCGGAGACCAGGGCCCGGCCGATGGCGAGCATCTGCTGCTCCCCGCCGGACAGCGTGCCGCCCTGCTGCGCCCGCCGCTCGGCCAGGCGCGGCAGCAGAGAGTACACCCGGTCGACGCGCTTGCGGATCTCGGCCTTGTCGCGGACCAGGTATCCGCCGATCTGGAGGTTCTCGTGCACCGTCAGCGTGCTGAAGACCCGGCGCCCCTCGGGGACGTGCACCAGCCCGGCGCGGACGATGGCCTCGGGCCGGGCCCGGGTGACGTCCGCGCCGTCGAAGACGATCTTGCCGGAGGTCGGGCGGACGAGGCCGGACACGGCGGAGAGCGTGGTGGTCTTCCCGGCTCCGTTGTTGCCGAGCAGCGCGACGATCTCGCCTTCCCGGACGGTGAGCGACATCCCTCGCAGGGCGTGCACCCCGCCGTAGTGGACGTCGAGCACCTCGACCTCAAGCGCCGCCATCGTGGCCTCCCCCCGCCTCGGTCCCCGTGTCCGTGTCGGTGTGCTCGTCGTCCTTGCCAAGGTAGGCCTCGATGACGGCGGGGTCGCGGCGGACGTCTTCGGGGCGGCCGTCGGCGATCTCGCGGCCGAAGTTGAGCACGATCACACGCTCGGACACCTCCATGACCAGGCCCATGTCGTGCTCGATCAGTACGGTCGCGACGCCCAGCTCGCGGATCCGGCGGACGAGGCCGAGCATCTCGGTCTTCTCGCCGTGGTTGAGCCCGGCCGCCGGCTCGTCGAGCAGCAGCAGTCGCGGCCTGCGGGCCAGGGCGCGGGCGATCTCCACCCGGCGCTGCTCGCCGTACGGCAGGGCGCGCGCCTCGCCGTACCGGTCGCCGCGCAGGCCGACGAAGTCGAGCCAGTGGTGGGCCTGCTCGGTGCACTCGCGCTCGGTACGGCGATAGCGCGGGGTGTGCAGCAGCGCGTCGACGAAGTTCTGCCTGAGCCACAGGTGGGCTCCCGCGCGCACGTTGTCGAGCACGGACATCTCACCGAACAGCCGCAGGTTCTGGAACGTCCGCGCCACGCCGAGCCCCGCGATCCTGGACGGCCGCATGCCGGTGATCTGTCTGCCCGACAGGACGACGCGCCCGGCGGTGGGACGGTAGAAGCCGGTCACGCAGTTGAACGCGGACGTCTTGCCCGCGCCGTTCGGCCCGATCACCGAGACGATCTCGGCCTCGCCGACCGTGAAGGACAGACCGTCGATGGCCAGCAGGCCGCCGAAGGACAGCCTCAGATCCTCGACCGACAGCAGAGTCATGGGGCGGCCTCCCGGGAGCGGTGGGGCCACAGGCCCTGCGGGCGGAGCAGCATGACGACGATCAGCAGCACGCCGAAGGCGAAGAACCGGTAGTCCGCGAAGTCGCGCAGCAGCTCGGGGAGCAGGCTGATCACGACGGCTCCGACGACGACGCCCGGGGTCGACCCCATGCCGCCCAGCACCACGGCCATGAGCACGAGAGCCGACTGCAGGAACGTGAAGCTGCCCGGGGAGATCGCCGAGAGCTGCCCGGCGAAGAGCACTCCGGCCAGCCCGCCCCAGACCGCGCCCGCGATGTAGGCCGCGAGCTTGACCTTGTAGGTGTGCACGCCCATGGCCTCGGCGGCGTCCTCGTCCTCGCGGACGAACCGCCATGCCCTCCCGAGCCGGGACCTGCCGAGCCGGGAGGCCCCGATCACGGCGATCGACACGATCACCACGGTCAGGTAGTAGAAGACGACCGGGCTGCCGGTCAGGCCGGGGATGCCGTAGATCCCCGAGGGCCCGCCGGTGACGTCCAGGTTGTTGGCCGTGATGCGGATGATCTCGCCGAAGCCCAGCGTGACGATGGCCAGGTAGTCGCTGCGCAGCCGCAGTGTGGGGGCGCCGATCACGACGCCCGCGACGACGGTGGCCACGATGACGGCGGGCACGGTCGCCAGTAGCGGGAGGTCGAACCGGGTGCTCAGCACGCCGCTGGTGTACGCGCCGACGGCGAAGAAGGCGACGTACCCGAGGTCGAGCAGCCCGCAGAAGCCCACCACGATGTTCAGCCCCGAGGCGAGCATGACGAAGATGGCCGCGCTGGTCATGACCGACAGGGCGTACGGCGTGGCGATCACGAACGGGGCGAGCACGGCGACGGCCAGCCCGGCGAGCCCCGCCCACCTGCTGTCGAGGAGCCGCGAGGTCGCGCGGCCAAGCGCGCCGGCCCGGGTCCGGCTCCGGGCCGTCACACGCGCTCCGTGACACGCTCGCCGAGCAGGCCGGTCGGCCGTACGGACAGGAACAGGATGAGCACGCCGAACGCGAACACGTCGCGCCACTCGCCGCCGAGCCAGTACGTGCCGAAGGATTCCAGCAGCCCGAGCAGCAGGCCGCCCAGCATGGTGCCGGGGATGTTGCCGATGCCGCCGATGACCGCCGAGGTGAACGCCTTGAGCCCGATGAGGAAGCCCATCAGGAAGTCGATCTTCCCGTAGTAGGCCCCGGCCATCACGCCGGCCGCGCCCGCGAGGGCGGAACCGAGGAAGAACGTCCGTGAGATGACCGCGTTCACGTTGACGCCCATGAGCGCGCTCGTACGCGGGTCGAGGGCGATGGCCCGCATGGCCCGGCCCTCGCGGGTCCGGGTGACCAGCACGTTCAGCCCGCCCATGAGGGCGACGGCCACGATGATGAGCGCGATCTGCTGGAGGGTGATCCGCGCGCCCAGCACCTCGACGGAGGTGCCGCCGAGCCGCAGAGGGTAGACCTGCGGGTCGGCCCCGGCGGCGGCGCGCATTCCGTACTCCAGCGCGAACGAGGCGCCGACGGCGGTGATGAGCAGCGAGAGCCGGGGGGCGCCGCGCAGCGGGCGGTAGGCGACGCGTTCGAGCACGACGCCCGACAGTCCGGTGACGGCCATCGTGACGACGAGCACGCCGAGCAGTGTCGGCAGCGCCATGCCCGGCGACACGCCTCCCACCGCGCCGAGGATCGCGAACCCGGTGAAGGCGCCGAGCATGTAGATGTCGCCGTGGGCGAAGTTGAGCAGCTTCATGATCCCGTAGACCATGCTGTACCCCAGCGCCACCAGAGCATAGAACGAGCCGACGAACAGCCCGTTCCAGATCAGCTGCGACATGTCGTTCCTCGGGGCCCCGGGAGGCAGGCGCGCGGGGTCACTTGAGCGCGTCCTGGAGGGCGAACTTCCCGGACTTGACCACCAGGATCTGGAAGCCGCCGGTCGCCAGGGTGTGGTCGGGGGTGAACTTGAGCGGGCCGGAGAACATCTGGAACCCGTCGATCCCCTCCAGGGCGGTGATGACCTTCGCGCCGTCGGTCGACCCGGCCCGCTTGACGGCCTCGGCGGCCAGCCGCACGGCGTCGTACGCCTGGTTGGAGTACGGGCCGGGGCCCGCGCCGAACTTCTTGGTGTAGTCGGCGATCCAGGTCTCCGCGCCCTGGAGGGTCTCGGGGGTCTGGGTCATCGTGGCGTACACGCCCTCGCCCGCCTCGGGGCCGGCGATCTGCGCGAGCTTCTCCGACACCGAGCCGTCGCCGACCATGATGCCGCCCTTGTAGCCGGCCTGGCGGAGCTGCCGGGTGATCAGGCCGCCCTCCTGGAAGTAGCCGGTCCAGTAGACGAAGTCGGGCTTCTTGGCGAGGATGTTGTTGACGTTCGCGCTGTAGTCGCTCTCCTTGGGCGTCACCGCCTCCAGGATCGCGGTCTCCGGGCCGCCGGCCTGGTCGAGGAGCGCCTGCGTGCGGACGGCGATGTCCTTGGAGTAACTGGTGTTGTCGTGCACCAGCGCGACCCGCTGGGCCCCCTGCTTGGTGATCCACGCCATGGCGGCGGCGGCCTGCTGCGTGCCGGTGCCGTTGATCAGGAAGACGTGCTTGAGGTGCTGATCGACCAGTTCCTGCGAGTTGGCGGCAGGGATGATCATCGGGATGTTCGCCTTGCCGAAGACGGGCAGGGTGGGGAGCGTCGCGCCCGAGCAGTAGCCGCCCACCGAGATCTTCACGCCCTCGGTGACGAGCTTGTTGGCGCCGGAGACGGCCGTCTGGGCGTCGCAGGCGTCGTCGGCGACCTTGAGCTCCAGCTTGCGGCCGAGCACGCCCCCCTTGCCGTTGATCTCGTCCACCGCGAGCTGCGCGGCGTTTCGCATGTACGGGCCGATGGCCGCCTCGCTGCCGGACTGCGGGATCAGCATCCCGAGGGCGATGGGGCCCTCGTCCCCGGCGGTGTCCGAGCCGCCTCCCAGGAGCCCCTGGCCGCAGCCCGCCGTCAGCATGCCCACGGCCGTCGCCAGCGACCAGATCACGGCTACGCGCGCTTTGCCCATCGTGCATCTCCTCGCGAAACAGCGTCGTCTCAGCATGGTGTGTGACATTGCACACAAACTGATAGTCAGCGTCAAGGTCCGAGATCAGACCGTTAGGAGGCCGGTACGGCTCTGACGGGAACCCCGTGCCGCAAGTGAGAACGGGCACGGGGGACGCCCCCGGGCTAGTCGCCGGCCGGGCCGAGGGCGACGGTGTGGGTGGAGGTGTAGAACTCCTGGGCGGCCTTGCCCTGCTCGCGCGGGCCGTGGCTGGAGTCCTTCTCGCCGCCGAACGGCAGGTAGAAGTCCACGCCGCTCGTCGGGCTGTTGACCTTGACCAGGCCGGTGTCCAGCCGCGCCGAGACGTCGAGCGCCCGGTCGAGGTCGCGCGTGTAGACGGCGGAGGCCAGGCCGTAGCGCACGCCGTTGGCCAGGGCGACCGCCTCGTCCACCGAGCCCGCGTCCTGCACCAGGCAGATGGGCCCGAAGACCTCGTCGCAGGCCAGCACGTGGCCGGCCGGGACGCCGTCCACCAGGGTCGGGGCGGCGTACCACCCGTCCCGGTCGAGCGCCTCACCGCCGGTGAGCACCCGTCCCCCGGCCGCCGCCGACACCACGCGGTCGCGGGCGGCCTGGTCGATCAGGGGCCCCACGGCCGTACCGGGGTCGGCCGGGTCTCCCACGCCGAGCTTGGCGACGGCGGCGACCAGCGCCTCGCGGACCTCGCCGGCGTTGCCCACGGTGATGACGCGCTTGGTCGCGGTGCACTTCTGCCCGGCGTACCCGAACGCGGCGGCGGCGATCTGCGCGGCCGCGGCCGGAAGGTTGGCGTCGTCCAGCACGATGCCGGCGTTCTGCCCGCCCATCTCCGCCTGGACCTGCACGCCCCTGCCCGCCGCGGCCACGGCGACCTTGCGGCCGACGGCGGCCGACCCGGTGAAGGAGACCACGTCGGCAGCCTCGATCAGCGCCGCGCCCTCCTCGGCGTCGCCGGGGACGACCTGGAACAGATCCTCGGGCAGGCCCAGCAGTTCGGCCAGGCGCAGCGCGCAGGCGAGCGCCTGTGGGGCGGGCTTGAGCACGACGGCGTTGCCGAAGGCGAGGGCGGGCGCGGCTTTCCACAGGGGGATGGCCAGCGGGAAGTTCCACGGGGTGATGAGCCCGGCCACGCCGCGCGGGCGCCTTCGGGTGTAGGCGAGCCCGGCGCCCGAGGGCTCGTGCATGGCGCCGATCGGGTCGAAGACCTGCTGGGAGTAGTAGCGCAGGATCGCGACCGACCGCGCCACCTCGCCGGTCGCCTCGGTGACCGGCTTGCCGACCTCGCGGACGATGAGCGCGCCCAGTTCGCCGGCCGAGGCGGCCACCGCCTCGGCGGCCTCGGCCAGCGCGGTCGCGCGCCGCGCGGCGTTCGCCCCGGCCCACCGCCCCTGGGCGGCCCGCGCCCGGCGCACCGCGTCCGCGACGCCCTCCGCCCCGGCGGCCGTGACGCTCGCGACCACGTCGGCCGGGTTCTGGGGAGACCGGCTCTCGACAACGCTCATCGCTGAATCCCTCTCGAACAGTCAGATATCCCGCTACATGGAACCATAGTCCATGTCATGGATTTAGTGGATCACAGGAGAAACCCCTCGGGGAAAGGGTCGGTGGGGTCGAGGAAGTGCTGCGCCGTGCCCGTCACCCAGGCCCTGCCCGTGATCGTCGGGATCACCGCCGCCCGTCCGGCGACCTCCGCCCGCTCGACCAGCCGCCCGGTGAACCGGGTGCCGATGAACGACTCGTTGACGAAGTCCTCCCCCAGCTCCAGCTCGCCCCTCGCGTGGAGCTGCGCCATGCGGGCGCTGGTCCCGGTGCCGCAGGGCGAGCGGTCGAACCATCCGGGGTGGATGGCCATGGCGTGCCGCGACAGCCGGGCGTCCGAACCGGGGGCGACGAACTGGACGTGGTGGCAGCCCCGGATCCCCGGGTCGAGCGGGTGGACAGGCTCGTCCGCCTCGTTGATCGCCGCCGAGATCGCGAGGCCCGCGTCGAGGATCCGCTGGCCCTGCGAGCGGTCGAACGCCAGCCCGACCGACTCGATCGGCAGGATGGCGTAGAAGTTGCCGCCGTACGCCAGGTCGTAGGTCACCTCGCCGAGGCCCGGCACCTTGACCGTGCGGTCGAGCCCGGCGCTGAAGGAGGGCACGTTCTGGATCGTCACCGACCTGGCCGCGCCGTCCTCCACCCGCACCGAGGCGACCACCAGGCCGGCGGGCGTGTCGAGCCGTACTGTCGTGACGGGCTCGACGACCTCGACCATGCCGGTCTCCACCAGGACCGTCGCCACCCCGATGGTGCCGTGGCCGCACATCGGCAGGCAGCCCGACACCTCGATGTAGAGCACGCCGAAGTCGGCGTCCGGGCGGGCCGGGGGCTGCAGGATCGCGCCGCTCATCGCCGAGTGACCGTGCGGCTCGAACATCAGCAGCTTGCGGATGTGGTCGAGGTTGGCCAGGAAGTACTCCCTGCGCTCGGCCATGCTCGCGCCGGGGATGACGCCGACTCCGCCGGTGACGACCCGCGTGGGCATCCCCTCGGTGTGCGAGTCGACCACGTGGAAGATCTTCTTGGTCCTCACCGTCACCTCACCGCAATCCTTCGGCCAGCGCCTTCTCGGTGGCCGCGCGGACCGAGGCCTCGTGCTCGGGGGTCAGCGGCACGCGCGGGTGCCGGCACGGGCCGCCGTACCGGCCGGCGAGGTCCATCGACAGTTTGATGGCCTGCACGAACTCGATCTTGGCGTCCCAGCGCAGCAGCGGGTGCAGCGTACGGTACAGCGGCAGCGCGCCGGCCACGTCCCCCTCCACTGCCGCGCGGAACAGGGCCACGCACGAGGCGGGAAGCGCGTTCGTGAACCCGGAGACCCAGCCCACCGCTCCGGCGACGGCCAGCTCAAGCGCCACGTCGTCCGAGCCGATCAGCATGTCCAGGCCGGGCGCCAGCTCCGCGATCTCGTACGCCCGCCGCACGTCCCCCGTGAACTCCTTGACCCCGGCGATCAGCCCCTCGCCGTGTAGCTTCGCCAGCAGCGAGGGGACGAGGTCGACCTTGGTGTCGTACGGGTTGTTGTACGCCACGATGGGCAGCCCCACCTTGGCGACCTCGCGGTAGTGCGCGAGCACGGCGCGCTCGTCGGCGCGGTAGGCGTTCGGCGGGAGCAGCATCACGACCTGGCAGCCCGCGTCCCGCGCCTGCTCGGCCCAGCGGCGGGACTCGGCCGCGCCGTACGCCGCCACGCCCGGCATCACGCGGTCCCCGCCGACCGCCGCGACGGCCGTCTCCACGACGCGGGCGCGCTCCTGCGGGGTGAGCGTCTGGTACTCGCCGAGCGAGCCGTTGGGCACCACGCCGTCGCATCCCTGCTCGACCAGCCAGCGGCAGTGCGCGGCGTATCCCTCCTCGTCGACGCTCAGGTCCTCGCGCAACGGCAGCGCCGTCGCCACCATCACTCCATGCCAGGGCTTCTCACGAGTTGTCATCGGGGGTCCTCTCCTCCTGGGTCTCCTGCTAGATCGCCGAGTCGTACGGGCTGCGCGATCGGCCGGCGTGGCGGCGCCGGGGCCTCGCCCGCCAGGCACGCCACGGCGTAGCCGCATACGCGGCCCTGGCACCAGCCCATCCCCGGGCGGGCCAGCAGTTTCATCGAGCGGGCGTCCACGGCGCCGAGTTCCCGCGCCTCCTTGATCCGCGCGTAAGGAACCTCCTCGCAGCGGCAGATCAGCGTGTCGTCGCGCAGCCAGCCCTTCCAGCCGTCCCGTACGGGGTAGGCGCTCTGGAGGGCCCTGCCGAACGCGGCGAGCCTGGCCCGTTTCCTCGCCAGGCCGGGCGCCGGGGGCACCGGGCGGCCGAGGTCGGCGGCGGCCGTACGTCCGGCGATCCAGCCCTCGGCCTCCGCCAGCCCGGCTCCGCCGACACCGGTCGGCTCACCCGCCGCGTAGACGCCGGGCACGCTGGTTCGCATCCCCTCGTCCACGGTGACGACCGGGCCGCCGTCCCGATCCGTCCCGGTGGCGCAGCCGAGCTGCGTGGCGAGCTCGATCTGCGGGACGAAGCCGTACCCGACGGCCAGCGCGTCGCACGCGATCGTCCGGAGCCTCCCGGGGACCCAGTCGCGGTCGAGCTCGGCCACGGTGACGTGCGTCAGCTCGTCCCGCCCGTGCGCGGCGACCACGGCGTGGCCGCCCAGGTACGGGACCCGGTTCCTGGCCAGGCGGAGGCCGTACCCGGCGCCCTCCGCCAGCTTGCCCGGGTGGGTGATCAGGGCGGGCGCGAGGCCGAATCTCCCGTTGGCCTCGAAGACCCCGGCGACGTGCGCGCCCGCGCCGGCCAGCCCGGCCGCGACGGGAAGCAGGAAGGGCCCGGTGCCCGCGACGACGACCCTGCGCCCGGCCACCACGAGGTCGCCCTTGAGCAGCGCCTGCGCGCCCCCGGCCGTGAACACTCCGGGAAGGTCCCAGCCGGGGAACGGGAGCGGCCGGTCGTGCGCGCCGGTCGCGATGACCAGGCGCCGGGCGAGGACGGTCTCGCGCCGCTCGTCCCTGGCCCCTGCCAGGCAGTGCACGGCCACTCTGCCGTCCCCTTCCCGTTCCGCGACGACGGCCCAGACGCGGTGCAGGAGCCGGAGCTCCACGCCGTCGTGCTCCCCGAGGGCGTCCGCGAGCCGGGTGAACCGCGCGAACCCGTGGTGCAGCGCCCCCGGCCTGCGGGCGCGGAACCCCTCGGGCGGGTGCCGGTAGTACTGGCCGCCGAGCCGCGCTCCCGAGTCGATCAGCACGACGCTCAGCCCGGCCCGTGAGGCGGCGACGGCCGCCGCCATCCCGGCGGGCCCGGCCCCGACGACGGCGAGATCCTTCATCGCGGCCTCACTTCCGTGCCCGGCGGGACGCCGATCCTGTCCGCCGTCGGGTGCGCGCTCATGTCGTCGCTCATCCGGTCGTGACCTCGTCTCCGGGGCGCGCCTCGGTCTGGCAGGCGCGCAGGGACGCCTCGCCGTTGACGGTGACCAGGCAGTCGAAGCACACGCCGATGCCGCAGAACAGGCCACGGGGACGCCCGCCCAGCCGGGTCGTACGCCATGATCTGATGCCGCCGGCGTAAAGGACGGCGCCGATCGTCTGGCCCGGCACCGCCGTGACGGGACGGCCGTCCACGTTGATCTCGAAGCCCGGCTCGGGCCGCGCCCCCACGAGGTGACCGGCGTGCGGGGGCCTCTCCTGGGGTTTGGCGGACGGGGTGGTGGCGGGAGGTCGCTCTGGCGAGGGATTCACGCGGCGAACCTTTCCGGGCGGAAGGGGCTCAGGTCCAGCTCGGGGGTCGCGCCCGCGAGCAGCCCGGCGATCAGGTGGCCGGTGGCCGGGGCGAGGCCGATGCCCGCCCCCTCGTGCCCGCAAGCGTGGTACAGGCCGGGCGCGCGGGGGTCCGCGCCGATCACGGGAAGGTGGTCGGGGCAGTAGGGCCGGAACCCGCAGTAGGCCCTGATCACCCGGCGGTCGGCCAGCACGGGGAAGAGCGCGACGGCCTGGCGGGCCAGCGCCTCGATCACCGGGATCGACATCGTGCGGTCGAAGCCCACCCGCTCGCGGCTCGCGCCGATGAGCACCGTGCCGGAGGGCGTTCCCTCGATCACCGCGCTGGTCGAGAGGCCGGCGGAGTCGCTCGCCACGTCGGTGACGTAGGCGGCGGTGTAGACCTTGTGCCTGACGAGCGGCACGCCGAATCGTCCGGAGATGGGCTCGGTGACCAGGATGAAGCCCCGGCGCGGCAGGATCGGCAGGCCGAGGCCGGCGAGCGCGGCCAGTTCGCCGCTCCAGGTGCCCGCGGCGTTCACCACGGCCCCCGCCGGGATGTCCCCGTCACTTGTACGGACGCCGGTCACCCGGTCGCCGTCGCGTAGGAAGCCGGTGACCGTCACCCCCGTGCGCAGGACGACCCCGGGAGCGTGCTGGAGGAGCCTGGCGGCGGCGAGCATCGGCTGCACCTGGGCGTCCTGCGGGTAGAAGACCGCGCCGGCAAGGTCGCGCGTGAGGTGGGGCTCGTACCCCGGCAGCTCGCCGGGGGCCACGGGCAGGTGCTCGACTCCCCGGCCGGCCTGTTCCCCGGCGAGCGCGGTGAGGGCTTCCAGCACCTCGGCGGTCTCGGCGACGACCAGGCCGCCCTTCGCCTCGAACTCGAAGCCGCCGAGGGCCGCCAGCTCGCGCCAGAGGGTGTTGGACAGCAGGGCCAGCTTCAGCTCGGGACCGGGCTCCTTGTCGGAGACCAGGATGTTGCCCTCGCCCGCTCCGGTCGTGCCCGCCGCGACCCCTCCGCGGTCGACCACGGTGACGGTCAGGCCCGCCTTGGCGGCGTAGTACGCGCACGCCGCCCCGACGACGCCCGCCCCGACCACCACGACGTCGGCCATTCTCACCCCCACGCGCGTCCCCTCGGCCAGTCAGTAATATGTCACATATTCAAAGCGGCAATCAATCCCGGTTTCCGCCATTCCGGTGCCATACCCGCCTCCGGTGTCACAACCGCACCGGAGCGGAGGGCTACGGACCGGGGCGACGGTACGGCCGCCTACGATGTGTGCCGTGACCGCAGCAGACCAGCCCCGGAGCCGCGCAGGGGAAACGCGGCCGCGCGCCTTCCTCGACCAGCTCAGGAGCCGCGCGCTCGACCTCTTCCACTCCGCGTGGTCCCCGACCCCGTTCACCGTCAGGCGGTGGGCGCTGGCCAGTGTGGTCGTCAACGCGGGCATCACCGTGACCGGCGCGGCCGTACGGCTCACGGGCTCGGGGCTCGGCTGCCCGACCTGGCCCCAGTGCACCCCCGGCAGCTTCGTGCCCGCCGCCCACGACGCGCACGCGCCGGTGAACATGGCGATCGAGTTCGGCAACCGGCTGCTGACCTTCCTGGTGCTCGCCGTCGCCGTCGCCTGCGTGGTCGCCGTGCTCCGCGTCACGCCCCGCCGCTCCAGCCTGGTGCGCCTGGCCTGGATCCAGCCGATCGGCGTCGCCGTCCAGGGGCTGTGGGGCGGCCTGGTCGTGCGGAGCCTGCTGAACCCGGTCACGGTCAGCGTCCACTTCCTGGTCTCCATCGGCATGATCCTCGCGGCGCTCGCGCTCTACGCCCGCTCGGGCGAGGGCGACGCCCCGCCCAGGAGGCTGGTCCACCGCGACATCCGCACGCTGGGCTTCGTCCTGGTGGCCGCCGTGTTCGTGCTGGTGGTCGCGGGTGTGGTGGTCACGGGAACCGGGCCGCACTCGGGTGACGAGGCGGCCTCGCGGTTCGACTTCGACATCCAGACCGTGGTCCAGATCCACGCGGACGCCGTCTGGATCGTTCTCGGGCTGACGTTCGCGCTGCTGTTCGCCCTGCACGTCACCGACTCCCCCGGCCGTGCCCGGCGTGGCGCGCTGGTCCTGCTGGGCGTCGAGCTGGCCCAGGGCGTCATCGGCTACGTGCAGTACTTCCTCGCCGTGCCCGCCATCCTCGTCGGGGCACACGTGCTCGGGGCCGCGCTCGTGTGGATCGCGACCCTTCGGGTGGTCTTCCTCATGCGCTCGCGCGGCCCGGGTGACACGCTCGCGTCCGGCCACAACGAACTGGACGCGGTCGGCGTCTAACCGTTCATGACCCGTCTACGCGTCCCCCCGCCGGCACGAACGGCTCGACCTCGTCCGCGGGCCTGGACGGCACGCCTCGTACCCTCCCGGTGGACGCGGGCGGCGCGGCGGCGCGGCTTCCTTGGTGCCGTCGCGCTCAGCCTGCTCGCCCTCGCGCCGATGACCTGGGCCTGGCTGTCCACCACGGGCCACCGGGTCACCGCCGGCGCGGCGCCGGGGTGGACGCGCGGGGTTCCGGCGGCGCCGGTGGGCCTGGTGCTCGGCGCCGGCCTCTACCACGGGTCCCCCAGTCCGATGCTGGCCACCCGCCTGGATGTCGCCGCCGAGTTGTACCGCGCGGGCAAGGTGCGGGCGCTCCTGCTGTCCGGCGACAACGGCCGCGTGGGATACGACGAGCCGTCGGCCATGCGTGACCACCTGGTCGCCCACGGTGTGCCCGGGGACGTGCTGGTGCTCGACTACGCGGGATTCGACACCTGGGACTCCTGCGTCCGGGCCCGTGACGTATTCGGGGTCCGGCGCCTCACGGTCGTGACGCAGAGCTTCCATCTGCCGCGCGCCGTCGCGCTGTGCCGTACGGCGGGGCTGGACGCCTTCGGGGTCGGCGACGACTCGGCCGCCAGGTGGCCGGCCGAGACCTACGTCTACGCGGCCCGGGAGTTCGCCGCGACGGCCAAGGCGTTCCTGGACTCCGTCGTGCTCAGGTCCTCGCCGGTCTTCCCCGGGCCCCGGGAGACCTCCCTCGACCGGATCCTCGCCGCGCGACCGTGATCGAAGACGCCCCTGACGGCCTGACCCCGATCGCCCTCGCGGTCCGGATCGCCCTTCGCGGGGCCGGCCCCCGTACGGCCCGGCGCCGTTTCGGTGGGTGGCGAAAGTTTCATCCACCGTGCCGGGCCAGGGGCCTGTGAGCTGTGCTTTCCCGGCCTCCGCCCAGTGACGACCAGGCTCGCGCTTCGGTTCGCACGGCCGCCGGGGTAGTGTCCGGATCGCGCATGGGAGCGCTCCCATAAGACCGTGATCGGCCAGGAGGAGGTGACGCCTCTCGAACGGAGCCACGGCAACCGCGTGATCTCGTCCGGCTCGGACGCCGCATGCCGTGAGGGGGAAGTGCCTCTCTGCCTCACGGCCGGCGTTCGAGTATTCGGCGTGCCCGGTCCCCCTCCGCACATCGCCCGATACCGGGCCTCGTCCCGTATGCCGCTCCATGCCCCGGCCTTCGCGTGCCGGCCGCTCGCCGTACGCCGTCCCGGGCTCCCCCGGCCACGCGCGTGCCCGTCCCGCGCGGGCCGGTCGCCGTGGAGGCGGTGACCGGCCCGCCCGTTCCCGTCGCCGGGTGGCTAGCCGCAGCTCACCCCCGTGAAGGTCGGTGTCACGTTTCCGGTCGTGCTCGCGAGGAACCCGGCGGTCGCCGACGCCCCCGGAGCAAGCTGGGCGTTCCAGGAGGCCGCGTGGATCATGCCGCTCGGGCCGCTCTGCATGGACGTCCCGTTCCACGCCTGGGTGATCGTGATCCCCATCGGCATCGTCCACTGGATGTACCAGTTGTTGATCGGGGCGTTACCGGTGTTCTTGATGGTCGCCGAGGCCTGGAACCCGCCCGACCAGGAGTTCGCCAGCGTCACCGTCGCCGTGCACGAGACCGGCGGCGGGGTGGAGGGCGGCGGCGAGCTCGGAGGAGGCGAGCCGGGCGGGGGCGAGCTCGGCGGCGGTGTCGAGGTGCCGCTGAAGATCACGTCGGAGCAGCCGTAAAAGGTCTCCTGGCTGTCCGACCGGTACCAGACCGAGTAGATGACGTGGCGGCCCGACTTGTTCGGCAGCCTGCCCGAGAAGCGGTAGGCGCCGTTGGTCACCGCGGGCTCGGGGTCGGCCGTCAGGAACGGCTGCTCCTCCATGTCGGCCCAGGTCAGCGGCTGCGTAGGGTTGTAGGTGTCCTTGGTGATGTAGAGCTTGAACCCGCCGGGGTGGGGCACCCAGGCTCCGTAGACGAAGTCGTACATTGCGCCCGCCTGCAGCACGGTCGCCGGCCAGTCGGCCCTGGCCGCGTCGTAGGCCGCGTACTTCGCGAACCCGCCGCTGCAGAGCTGGCCGTCGGGGATGAAGCCCCGGGTACGGCCGGCGCCGTCCGAGCGGAGCACCCCGTACCAGTCGTAGAGAGGCTGGGTGCCGCCGACGGCGACGGCCTGCGCGCAGGCGGGGTTCTTCGGCTTGATCTCGTTGCTGGAGGTGAGCCCGTCGGTGTAGCAGGCGTAGGTCCTGCTCGCGGGCGCCTGCATGGTTCCGTGCGCGTCGGCCGAGTGTTGTAACGACAGCGTCACCAGCCCGCCGACCACGACCGCGAGCGCGGTCATGATCGCCACTTTTGCCTTGGTTCTCACAGTGCTTCCTCTTCACGTTGCGGATGCCGCCGCGAGGGACGGCGATCGATGCGAGCGCGATCGTGCCGTGTCCTTTCCGGGCATCAGAGGACGCGTGCGAGCAGCCAGGACAAGTCGTGAAATGTCTTGGAAGAGGCGACGGCGAACGGCGCCAGGGCGCACTCGTACGCCTCCTGGTCGGCCACCCGGAAAAGATCATCGGACGTGGCCACCGGCATCCGCGTACCGCGATTGAAACACGCGACGGCCCCACCGGCAAGGGCGTACGGCCCGGCGGGGCGGCCTCCCCGCGACGGGTGTGGTCCTACCTGTCGCCGTCCCGATTCCCCGGAGGCGGCCCAAAGGGACCGCCACCCCGGCTGCCCGGCGGAGGACCGTACGGATCGCCCTGTGGCGGGCCGTACGGGTTGCCGTTCGGATTGCCCTGTGGCGGGCCGTACGGGTTGCCGTTCGGATTGCCCTGGGGCGGGCCGTACGGGTTGCCGTACGGGTTGCCCTGGGGCGGGCCGTACGGGTTGCCGTACGGGTTGCCCTGGGGCGGGCCGTACGGGCCGGCGCCCTGGGTGCCCGGAGGCGGCG
>NZ_JBEZFH010000141.1:0-19746 GCF_040649355.1 Sphaerisporangium sp. NPDC049002
GGCGGCGCCGGCGGCGACGTGGCCCGCGAGGACCTGCGCCGCTACCGGTCCGAGGAGGCCGCTCCCGAGCCGCCGGACGGCCCACGCGAGGGCCTCGCGCCCCCTGAGGGCCCTGTGCCGTCTGAGGGCCCTGTGCCGTCTGAGGCCGCTGCTTCCGAGGGTGTGCTCGGAGGGAGGGTGGAGAGGCCGGTCGTCATGCGCTCGGGCGCGCACCCGTACGAGTTCGACCGGCGCGGGCTGCTGACCGGGGTCGCCGCGGGCGTGGTCGTCGCCGGGGCCGCAGGGCTGGCCGGCAGGGGCCTCGCCGGCCGGCTGAACGTCGACGCCGAACGGGCGCGGATCGCGCTGCCCAGGCCCGCGACGCCCGCCAAGCCCCTGCCGGCCGGCGTCGACCTCCGCCTGAAGGACCTGTCTCCGTTCACCACCCCGAATCTCGACTTCTACCGGGTCGACACGGCGCTGGTCGTGCCCCAGGTGGATCCCAAGACCTGGACGCTGAAGATCCACGGCATGGTCGACAGGCCCATCGAGCTGACCTACGCCGAGCTGGTCAAGCGGCCCCTCATGGAGGCCGACGTCACGCTGACCTGCGTGTCGAACGACGTCGGGGGACCGTACGTCGGCAACGCCCGCTGGCTCGGCACGCGCCTGGCCGACGTGCTCCGCGAGGCCGGCATCCGGTCCGGGGCCGACATGCTGCTGTCCACCTCCTCCGACGGATGGACCTGCGGCACCCCCGTGGACGTCACGATGGACGGCCGGGACGCGCTCCTCGCCATCGCGATGAACGGCGAGGTCCTGCCCGTCTCCCACGGCTTCCCCGTGCGCCAGGTGATCCCCGGCCTGTACGGCTACGTGTCGGCGACCAAGTGGGTCACCGACATCAAGGTCACCCGCTACGACCAGGACGAGGCGTACTGGACGCCGCGTGGATGGGCGCCCAAGGGGCCCATCAAGACCGAGTCGCGGATCGACCTTCCCCGGGGCGGTTCCACCATCCCCGCCGGCCGTACGGCCATCGCGGGCGTGGCGTGGGCGCAGCACCGGGGCATCGACGCGGTCGAGGTGCGTGTCGACAAGGGCTCGTGGCGGCAGGCGCGCCTGGCCGAGGTGCCGGGTCCCGACACCTGGCGTCAGTGGGTGGTCGACGACTGGCAGGCCACTCCCGGGAAGCACACCATCGAGGTGCGGGCGACGGACGCGACGGGACAGACCCAGACCGCCGACTACGCCCCTCCCGCACCGGACGGCGCCTCCGGCTGGCACTCCATCCTCGTCGTGGTGAAGTAGCCACCCCCGCCGGGCATTCGGCGTGTGGTCCCAGGTGAATCCGGGAATCGGCAGCCCGCCCGGTCGCGACAGCCCTACGATCGGCCACTGACCGGGGGTCGGTGCGGGGATTTGGGGGAGCACATTGTCCGGAGCCATTTACGGCGGTTCACCGCCGCGGGGGGCGTCTCGGCAGGGGGCGCCGGGGGCGGGCTACAACCCCGTCGTCACGTCCGACGGTGTCCGCTGGCGCGACTACGAACTGGCGGCCGAGTCCTCCGCCGAAGAGTGGCGGCCGGTCCTGCGGCCGCTCACCGTCAACGACCGTCCGGTCTCCGCGTGGCACGACGGCCCCGCCCCCGTACGGCACGACGTTCCGGTGCCCGTACGGCACGATGCCCCCGCGCCCGTACGGCACGATGTCCCGGTGCCCGCTCGGTGCGACGGTCCGCCGGAACGCCGGGAGAGCTCGGCGCCGAGACGGCGAGACGGGCTTCTGCCGCGCTGGCCCGAGGGGCTGCTGTCCGCGAGGCGCGACGGGCCCTCCCGGCGCCACGACGGGCTCCTGCCCAGGTGGCCGCTTCCGGCGGCCGACTGGTTCGACGCCCCCGGACGGCCGCCCCGGCTCGACGCCTCACGGCCGTACGGCACACCGGGCGGCCTGGCCTGGCCCGACCCGCAGGTCCAGCGCGACCTGTGCCAGGTCGTGCCCGACGGGGCCCGATTCCCCGACCCGCGCGGCACCTGGGTGCGCCTGGTCAACGGGGAAGGCCCCTCGGAGGATCCCTTCCGGGCGACCAACTCCCTCGACTGCGCGCTCGCGGTCGTCTCCACCTGGCACGGGGAGCCGGTCGTGGCCGCGCCCCGGCAGCCCGGGTACGACCGGGTGGGCCGGCCCTCGCTGAGCGGGGAGGCCGGCGGGGTCGCCCGTGCGGAGCGCTGGCTGGGGCACCGTTTCGAGCACGTCGGGCAGGGGCGCCGTGCGTACACCACGGTCGCGCGGCGCCTGGGGGGCGGAGGGCATGGCGCGGCGGCCGTGCTGGTCACCCGCTGGCCGTCCGGAGGCAGCCACGCGTGGAACGCCGTCAACGCGGCGGGCGAGGTGGTGTGGATCGACGCCCAGCGCGGGCACACCTCCGTGGACCCGCCCCCCGGACCCGTCACCGGCGTCTTCTGCGTCGTGATCGACCGGCGGGGGCGGCGCCTGTGAGCGGGCTGGGGCTCTCGGCGGAGCAGGCCAGGCTGCTGGCCGAGGAGTACTTCAACGGCCCGCTGCCCGCCGAGGAGGCGACGGAGGTCGGCCTCTACGTGTTCGAGGAGGGATACGTCGCCTGGGCGAAGACGCCCGAGCCCGAGGATCCCGGCACGCTGCCCGCCACCGTCGGGGGCGGGTGCGTGGTCATCGACAGGTTCACCGGCGAGCTCTCGATCCGTCCCCTGCTGAACCCCGAGACGGTCGCCGACCAGTGGCCGGGGCGCCGGCCCCGGTAGACGCTATGCGTCCCAGGTGACCGGGAGGCTGTGCACGCCGTAGATCAGCATGTCGGTGCGCAGCGGCACCTCCTCGGGCGGTACGGCCAGGCGGAGGGTCGGGAAGCGGTCGAACAGCGCGGGGTAGCCGACCCGCATCTCGATGCGCGCCAGTTGCTGGCCGATGCACTGGTGGATGCCGTGGCCGAAGGCCACATGCCCGCTCGCCGACCGGTGCAGGTCGAGGGTGTCGGGGTGGGGGAACCGGTCGGGGTCGCGGTTGGCCGCCGGCACCGAGACGGTGACCGTCTGACCTTCCTTGATCACCTGCCCGCCCAGCTCGACGTCCTCAAGCGCCACCCGCACTGTGCAGGGGATGATGCTCAGATAGCGCAGCAGCTCCTCGACGGCCTCGTCGACGCCGTCCGGGTCGGCGCGCAGGACGGCCAGCTGGTCGGGGTGGCGCAGCAGGGCGAAGGCGCCCAGCGAGAGCATGTTCGCGGTGGTCTCGTGCCCGGCGCCCAGCAGCGTGAAGCCGATGTTGGTGAGCTCCTCGTCGGTGAGCGGGCCGGCGGTCAGGCCGCTGAGCAGGTCGTCGGTGGGCTTGGCGCGCTTGGCGAGCACCAACTCCCCCATGAACTCGCGCAGCGCGGTGTAGGCGGCGAACATCTCCTGCGGGGAGTTGTCCAGGCGCATCAGCGCGGTCGACTGCTCCTGGAACAGCTCCCGGTCCGAGTAGGGCACCCCGAGCAGCTCGCAGATCACCAGCGAGGGGATGGGCAGCGCGAACGCCTCCATCAGGTCGACCGGCGGACCGTGGCGCTCCATGGCGTCCAGGTGATCGGCGGTGATCTCCTCGATGCGTCCGGTGAGCCGGCGCATGCGGCGGACGGTGAACTGCCCGGTGAGCAGGTGCCGGTACCGGGTGTGCTCAGGGGGGTCGGTCTGGGTGAAGATCCCTGGCGGAGCCGGCCGGCGCTCGGCGGTGGCGGTCGGCCCGGGCAGCGGGAAGTGCAGGAGCTCGGCCCTGGCGCTGAAGCGGGGGTCGGCCAGGACCGCGCGGGTCAGGGCGTGGCTGGTCACGAGCCAGCCCACGTGCCCGTCGGGGAAGAGCATCGGGCTGACCGGGTGCTTCTCGCGTAGCTCGGTCAGCTCCGGGGGCGGATCGAACGGGCAGCCCGGAGCGCGCGTGGTCGGCAGCGGCGCGGCCGAGGGGAGTGGCGTGGTCATGTCGGTTCCTTCCGGCCGGGGTGGTCGCCGTCGATCTCCCCGGTCATCGTCCAGCACCTTCACTTTCGGTAAAAGGCTACGTTGCGTTCAATATTTGGTCAATTCAATGACTGGCTGATTCTGCGTACAGGCAGGTAAAAATCACCTTTTGTTGCAATGAGACTCAAAGCAAATGCAATGCGGAATAGGTCGCCTGTTGCAATGTGCTGCGCGTGAACGCACAATCTCCACACGGGACGATCGACCAGTGGGAGGCGAGCGCGCATGCCGGGAGGCCGGCTGACCTACGAGGACCGCCAGCACATCGCGTCGGGGCTGGCCGAGGGGCTCCAGTACGCCGAGATCGCCAGACGACTTCGGCGGCCGACCTCGACGGTCAGCCGTGAGGTGACCCGCAACGGTGGACACGACGGCTACCGGGCCGATCACGCGCAGCAGGAGACCGGCCGGCGCGCCCGCCGGGGCAAGCCTGCCCCATCTACAGCCGGGTCTCCAGCGCCGCCGAGCGCCGCCGACACGTACGGCCGTGACCGTGACGCGGTGCACGGCTTCGAGGAGCGGTTCACGGCGATGATGGTCCAGACGGGGCTCCCGAGGATGCCGGCCAGGGTGCTCGCCTGCCTGATCACCGACGACGTCGCCAGCCTCACCGCCGCCGAGCTGGTGCGGCGGTTGCGCGTCAGCCCGGCGTCGGTGTCCAAGGCCGTCGGCTACCTCGAACAGCTGGGCGTGGTCAGGCGCGAGCGCGACGCCCGGCGGCGGCGCGAGCGGTATCTCATCGACGAGGACGTCTGGTACCGCGCCAGCGTGAGGGAGGTGCAGGTGTGCGCGATGTGGGCGGACGCCGCCCGGCAGGGGGCCGAGGTGCTCGGCGCCACCACCCCGGCCGGCACCCGGCTGGACCAGATGAGCCGGTTCTTCGGCTTCGTCGGCCGCGACATGGCCCAGGCGGCCGAGCACTGGCGGGAGGTCTTCACCTCCCAGCGCTCCGGCCGCCCGGACCATGCGTGACGAGCCGAGGGGTCAGTCGCTCGCCAGCGAGCCGACGATGGAGGCGCGGGCGGCGCGGCGGCCCGGAAGGACGGCCGCGAGCACCCCTGCCAGGCCGGACAGGGCGACGAAGAGGAGCACCTGCGTCACCGGGACCCGGAAGTGGATGTCGTCCACGATCGTCCGGGTGGCCGCCCAGCCGAACGTGACGCCCAACGCCACGCCGACGATCGCCCCCATGACGCCGAGGATCAGCGCCTCCACCGACAGCATCCGCCGCAACTGCGGCCGGGTCAGGCCAAGGGCTCTGAGCAGCGCCGACTCCCGGGTCCGTTCGTACACCGACAGGCTCAGCGTGTTGGCGATGCCCAGCAGCGAGATGAGGATCGCCAGCCCGAGCAGCCCGGCGATGATCATGAGCATCATGTCCAGCGCCTCGTCGAACTGGGTCCTGACCTCGGTCGAGCTGAGGACCTTGGCGGTCGGGTACGGCTGCGCCGCGGCCTCGACGGCCTTCCTGGAGACGTCGGGGGTCACGCCGTCCTTGGCGTTCACGAGAACGCGGCGGTCGTCCAGCCGGCCGAAGTAGTTCTCGAAGGCGCCCTCCGGCACGGTGACGCCCGGCAGCGACTCCGTGTCACCGTCGAAGATCCCGAGCACCGTGACCTTTACCGTGCCCGCCTTGGGCGTGGCCAGCGTGATCGAATCGCCCGGTGCGATCCCGAGGTCCTTGGCGACGTAGGTGGCCACCAGCGCGGACCCGGCCGTGAAGCCGCGCATGGACCCCTGCTTCAGCGCGGGCGTGTACGGCCCGTCGAAGGTGCCGACCGGAAACGTTTCGTCGCCCTGGCCCACCTTGGCGTCCGCCTCCCGGATCTGCACCACCGAGGCCAGCTCGGGCCTCGTACGGAGATCGGTGGCCAGGGCTCGCGGGAGAGCAGACTCGCTGGAACCGCCGGCCTGCGCGGAGAGCATGTAGTCGACCGGGAACTGCTCGTCGAGCCGTGCCGTGTACGTCGCGCGGGTGGTCGCGGTGATGACCGAGATCAGCGTCATCAGCGTCACCCCGATCGTCAGCGCGACCGTCGTCGTGGCCGAACGCCTCGGATTGCGCCGGGAGTTGTCCATCGCGAGCTTGCCGGGAACGCCGAACAGCCTGGCGGGCGCCCAGCCCGCGAAAGCGCTCAGCGGCTTGACGATGACCGGACCGAGGATCAGCACGGCGCAGAAGGTCAGCACGCCGCCGGCCATGACGATGTAGAGCGCCGCCGGCCCGGACTTCATCGTGACTCCGGCCACGGTCGCTCCCGCGCCGCCCAGCAGGAACAGTGCGGCGAACACCATCCGCACGACCCCGGTCCTGAACGTGTGGTCGTCGGTCTGGGTGCGCAGGGCCGCGATCGGGGCGACCTTGGTGGCCGTGCGAGCGGGCATCAGCGCGGCACCGACGGTGACGACCAGGCCGATGACGATGGCGAGGGCGATGGTACGCGGCGCAAGCGAGACACCGCCCGAGGGCAGTTCCTGTCCCGTCGCTTTCAGCACGGCGAGCGCCCCGGCGCCGAGGCCGAGCCCGGTCAGCAGGCCGAGAGCCGAGGAGATGAGGCCGACCGCCACCGACTCCAAGAGGATGGAACCGAAGACCTGCCTGCGGGTGGCGCCGATGCAGCGAAGCAGCGCCATCTCCCTGGTGCGCTGAGCGACCAGGATGTTGAACGTGTTGTAGATGACCAGCGCCGCGACGAGCATCGCGACCAGGCCGAACATCAGCAGCCCCAGGGTGATGAAGTCCATGTCGGCGCCGTTGGCCCTGGTCAGTTCCCTGGCGAACTCGTCCCCGGTCCAGGCCCTGAACTTCGTGCCGGTGAGCGCCGAGGAGATCGCGGCCTTCAGGCTCTCGGGCGTCGTGCCGTCCGCCGCCGCCACGTCGATCTCGGTGAAGCCCTTCTCCCCGGTCATGGCCTGCGCCGTGGCCGAGGTGAACCCGACCGCGCCCGTGTAGGCGAGCTGCTGGTCCACGCCCACGTCGAAGAGCCCGACCAGCTGGAATGTGTGCGGCTTGCCGTGGACGTCCAGCACCGAGACGGTGTCTCCTGGCGTGAAGCCCCGGGTCTTGGCCGTGTTCTTGTCGATGACGACCTGGTCGCCGGTGGTGGGGGCGGTTCCGGAGGTGATCGCCGTGCGGCTCAGCCTGCCCGTGACGACGGAGACGCCGGTGGTCGGGATGTCGCCGACCGCCTTGCCGTCCTTGCCGATCAGCGCGGCCTCGCCCTGCACCAGGCCCTGCGCCTCGGCGACGCCGGTGACGCCCCGGACCTTGGCCAGGTCGCCCGCGAGCAGCCGGGCGGGCTTGTCACCACCGGAGTCGGAGGGAAGCACCGCCACGTCCACCTTGTCGGCGGAGGCGGCGATCTGCTGGGAGAAGCCCGCCTGGACCGTGTCGGTGAGCACGAACGTGCCCGCGATGAAGCCCACCCCCAGCGTGATCGCCAGAGAGGTGAGCAGGAGCCGTAGCTTGTGCGCGCGCAGCCCCGCCAGAGTGGTGCGGAACACCTCAGCCCTCCAGCTTCATCAGCGTGTCGAGCACGGTCTGCGGGGACGGCTGCGCCAGCTCGGTCACCAGCAGGCCGTCGCGCAGGAACACCACGCGGTCGGCGTACGAGGCGGCGACGGGGTCGTGGGTCACCATGACGATGGTCTGGCCGAGCTCCCGTACGGAGGTGCGCAGGAAGGAGAGCACCTCCGCGCCGCTGCGCGAGTCCAGGTTGCCGGTCGGCTCGTCCGCGAAGATGACCTGGGGCTTGCTGATGAGCGCCCGGGCGACCGCGACGCGCTGCTGCTGGCCTCCCGACAGCTCGCCCGGCTTGTGCCTGAGCCGGTCGCGCAGCCCGACGGTGCGGATCACCATGTCGAACAGCTGCTGGTCGGCCTGGCGGCCGGCGATGTCCAGCGGCAGGCGGATGTTCTGCTCGGCGGTCAGCGTCGGGAGCAGGTTGAAGGCCTGGAAGATGAAGCCGACCCGCTCGCGCCGCAGCAGGGTGAGCTGCTTGTCGCTCAGCCGGGTGATCTCGATGTCGCCGATGCGGACCTCGCCTTCCGTGACGGTGTCCAGCCCCGCCAGGCAGTGCATCAGCGTGGACTTCCCCGAGCCCGACGGACCCATGATCGCGGTGAAGGCACCGGTGTCGAATCCGACGTCGACCCCGCTCAGCGCGCGCACGGCGGCGTCGCCCTCGCCGTACACCTTGGTCACTCCTCTGGCGACGACGGCCGCGGGCGCGGTCCGGCGGACGGCTTCCTCTCCGGTGACGGTCACGTGTGGCTCCTCAAGCGGTAAACAGGTGAAATGCGGAAACTCTCCGCGAGATCAACGCTATTGCCGCGCGGGCCGCGAACCATGAGCCCTGGGAACGGACTTCGGGTACGCCCTGGGAGGGGTGGCGCGGGCCGGGTGCGACTGCTGAGGTAGGCGTGACTCAGCCTTTCGGCCGACCCCGGCCCACGGGGCTATCGCTCGTCGCCCTCGCGGAACGGGGTGATCAGCCCGGTCTCGTACGCGTACACCACCACTTGGGCGCGGTGGCGCACGCCCAGCTTGGCCAGCACCCGGCCGAGATGCGTCTTGACCGTGGCCTCCGCCAGAGTGAGCCGCTCCGCGATCTCCGCGTTGGACAGCCCACGCCCGACCAGCACCAGGACCTCGCGCTCGCGGGCGGTGAGCTGGCGCAGGCCTTCCGGCTCCGCCGTCTGCGCGCTGGGCAGGTGGGCGGTGAACCGCCGCAGCAGCCGCCTGGTCGTGCTGGGCGCCACCACGGCGTCCCCCGCGTGCACGGAATGGATCGCGCTGATGAGGTCGGACGGCGGCACGTCCTTCAGCAGGAAACCCGACGCCCCCGCCTTGAGCGCCGTGAAGGCGTACTCGTCGAGGTCGAAGGTCGTCAGGATGAGCACCCTGGGCGGGTCGGGCATGGCCAGGATCAGCCGGGTCGCCTCGACGCCGTCCATGCGGGGCATGCGCACGTCCATCAGGACGACGTCGGCCCGTACGGAACCGAGCAACCGCACGGCGGCGGCCCCGTCGGCGGCTTCTCCGACGACGTCGATGTCCGGCTGGGCCCCGAGGACCATGCGGAATCCGGCCCGTACGAGCTCCTGGTCGTCGACCAGCACCACCCTGACGTTCACGCGGCCCTGCTCACCGGTAGCCGTACGGTCACCTGGAAACCTCCTCCGGGGCAGGGGGAGGCGTGCACGCTTCCGTCGTACATCGCGACGCGCTCGCGCATGCCGATCAGCCCGTGCCCGTCGATGCTCCGGGGCGCCGCCGCGCCCCGCCCGTCGTCGACCACCCGCAAAGTGATGTCCTGCGGACCGTACTCCATCTCGACCCGGGCACGGGCATCCGGCCCCCCGTGCTTGAGGGCGTTGGTCAGGGCCTCCTGGACGATGCGGTAGATCACCAGTTGCTCGCCCTCCGGCAGGTCGCGGGGGGGGCCGCTCACCGTGAACTCCACCGGCAGGCCCGACTGGCGGATGTGCGCCATCAGCTCGTCGAGGTCCGCCACGCCCGGCTGGGGCGCGTAGTCCTCCTCGCCCGCGTCGTCCTGCCTCAGCACCCCGACCAGGCGGCGCATCTCGGCGAGCGCCTGCCGTCCGGTGCTGGAGATGGTCTGTACGGCCCGGCGTGCCTGTTCGGGGTCGCTGTCGATGGTGTAGCCCGCGCCGTCGGCCTGGACGATCATCACGCTCACGTTGTGGGCCACCACGTCGTGCAGCTCGCGGGCGATCCGTGCCCGCTCGGCCGCCGTGGCGATGCGGGCCTGTTGGTCGCGCTCGTGCTCGGCGCGTTCGGCCCGTTCCTCCAGGCTTTCGAGGTAGCGCCGCCGGGTGTTGGCGTAGATGCCGCCGATCCAGGGAGCGACCACGAACAGCGAGCCGGAGGCGAAGGCCAGGAGACTCGGCATGCCGAAGCGCACCATCAGCAGGCACACGTTCAGCTCGACGATGGCCCCGGCGACGAGGGCCCAGCGCAGGGGACGGTACGACGCGACGCAGTACATCGCTACGAGGACCGCGACGTCCGCGGGGATCGGTTCGATCCTGGACAGAGACTGCGCGAAGGCGATGAGCGCGATGGCGGCGAACACGTGGAGGGGCCGGCTCCGCCGCCAGACGAGCGGGGCGATGAGCGCGGCGGACAGCGCCAGGTATCCCGGCACGCCGAGGTCGACGGCGTCCACGTTATGACTCCGGGTGAAGCCGCCGGTCGACTGGACGCATAGGAGGACGAGCGGTGCCATGACGAGGCCGTTCACCACCCTGCCGTGGCGGGATCCCCATGCGCGCACTCTGCCGAACACGGATCCAACCCTACGTTCGCGCAGTTCACGTCCCTTCCCTCTGGAGAGGGATCTGTTCCTACGACCCAGGTCGTATGCGGCTCGGAACCGACAAATGGCTTACACCGGTCTTACGGCTCGTAAGGGATAGTTCTTTTTGGGAGCACCTCCGGGTGAGTAAAGGGAGACAGTGATGCCGGGGTACAAAGACGACGGGTCGCGTGGCAGGGGGGAAAGCCACGCGACCCCGAGGCCCCAGACCGTCTCCCCTTCCCGCGCCTGACGCCCCATGCCCAGCGGGCCGATCGCGATCGAGCCGCCTCCATCACAATGGAGGCGGCTCTCGTTGTGGCTCGGATGAGGCTCCGGCTGTCGCGGTGGGGTCGGTGGGATTCGAACCCACACTGTCAGGTACCTAAAACCTGTGCCTCCTGCCATTGGGCTACGACCCCATGCCTGTACGGCTTGCGCCATCTTAGTTGAGCGCGGGGCGACAGCCGTACCTATTAAGCGAGGCCCAGATCTTTGCGCAGACGCGCGACGTGACCCGTGGCCTTCACGTTGTACAGAGCCTTCTCGATCTTGCCGTCGGCGTCGATGACGAACGTCGACCGCAGCACCCCGACCGTCGTCCTGCCGTACATCGTCTTCTCACCGTAGGCGCCGTACGCCTGGTGGACCGCGAGGTCGGGGTCGGACAGCAGCGGGAACGTCAGCGCGTCGCGCTCGGTGAACTTCGCCAGCTTCTGCGGGGTGTCCTTCGACACGCCGAGCACGGTGATGCCGGCCGCGGCCAGGCTGTCGAGGCTGTCGCGGAAGTCGCAAGCCTGCTTCGTGCACCCAGGCGTCATCGCGGCGGGGTAGAAGTAGAGGATGACCCGCTTGCCACGGAAGGATTCCAGGCTGGTGCCCGTGCCCTCGGCGTCGGGCAGGGTGAAGTCGGGCGCGGCGTCGCCGGGTTCGAGTCTCGTCTGCGTCACGGAGACAACCTACCGGCACGCCCACCGTGCCGCGTGGACACACGACCTGACAGACTGATCGCTGCGAACGTGGCGGCGAGCCGGGCGAGGGAGGCTCGCCCGGGAGGAAGCGAAGGGGATCGTCATGGCGGACACCGATCCCGAGGCGCTCGAGAAGAACATCGAGCGCACCCGGGCGGAGCTGGCTGTAACCGTGGATGCCATCGTCGATCGCGTCAGCCCCAAGCGGGTCGCCGGGCGCGGCGTGGCCAAGGCCAGGGCCAACGCCGAGCACCTGGTCGCGGCGGCACGCGACATGGCCTTCGGCGTGGCCTACCCGGCGAAGTTCGCCGAGCCCGGGGCGTACGGCGAGGACGAGGGCTGGCAC
The DNA here is from genome assembly GCF_040649355.1 of Sphaerisporangium sp. NPDC049002. Lineage (NCBI taxonomy): Bacteria > Bacillati > Actinomycetota > Actinomycetes > Streptosporangiales > Streptosporangiaceae > Sphaerisporangium > Sphaerisporangium sp. NPDC049002. The sequence goes on from NZ_JBEZFH010000141.1 coordinate 11,646, forward strand.
GATGACTTCCCTCCGAGGAGCCTCGCGCCGATCCTCATCGGCGTGGGCGCGGTCGTCGTGGTGGGTGCCGCGATAGCCCTCTGGCGTCGCCGCCGCTGACCCGCGCCGCAGGTCAGAGGAACGCCTTGCCCTCGCCCCGGTAGGTCGGCACCGTCTCCACCACGCGGTCGCCCTCGACCAGGTGGAGCGCGTCGAAGCGCTCGCAGAGCTCTCCGGCCTTGGCGTGGCGGAACCACACCCGGTCGCCGATCCTCAGGTCGTGGGCCGCCTGGCCGAGCAGGGGGGTCTGCACCTCGCCCGCGCCCTCCCGCGCGTCGTACCGCAGCCCGGCCGGAAGATACGGCTGGGGAAGCCGGGACGCGCCCGCCGAGCCGGAGGCATGGTAGCCGCCGCCCAGCACGGTGACCACTCCGTCGACGGGCCTACGCACGACGGGGAGCGCGAACAGCGCCGCGGGCCGGCCGGTGAAGCCCCTGTAGAAGTCGAACAGACGCGGGTGGAAGAACCCCGATCCGGCCGCGACCTCGGTGACCGCCTTCTCGCGTGAGGTCTTCTCGACCGACCCCGTGCCGCCGCCGTTGACGAACTCCAGGTCGGTGACCTGCCGGACGGCCTCGGCGATGCGTCCCCTGCGGACGATCAGCTCGCGCTGCGACCGGGCCTGCATCCACCGGATCACCTGGCCGTACGGGCCCGGCACCCGGTCGCCCACGCCCGCGATCTGGGCCTCGTAGGCCATCAGCCCGACCATCCGGAACCCCGGGCGTTTGGCTATCTCGGCGGCCAGCTCGGCCGCCTGCTCCGGCTCCCTGACCGAGGAGCGCAGCACTCCGGCACGCAGCTTGCCTGCGAGCGCGGTGAACGCCGCATCAATATCCAGACATATACGGATCTCGTGGCGGGGCGGCACGCCGTCGACCGCTTCGTCGATGGCGTCCAGATGCTCGGGGCAGTCGACCATCAGCGTGATCTCCCGGGCTGCCCGCGCGTCCCCCGCCAACTCGGCCAGCGCCCTCCTGTCCGTTGTCGGGTAGGCGACCAGGATGTCGGAGAACCCCTCGGAGGCGAGCCAGAGAGCCTCGGGGAGGGTGAAGCCCATGACCCCGGCGAAGCCGTCCATCTCCAGCGCGCGCCGGAGGACGGCCCGGCAGCGGATCGACTTGCTGGCGACCCTGATCGGCTTGCCCCGCGCCCTGCGGGCCATCGCGGCGCCGTTGGACCGGAGCGCGTCCAGGTCGAGGATGGCGAACGGGGGATCGAGATCCGCGGTGGCCCGGTCATAGCGCTGGCGGTCGTCCATGACCGAAGCTTAATCCGCCCTCATAGATGAGCATAGTTCACGTTAGGTGGCTTCCCGGGGATCACTCCGTGCCTGATGAAGCGTTCGCTTCGCCCGGTGCCGCCGATGTGGGCTGTATGGCGGCCGGTGCCGGGGGGTTCGCGGCCCTGCGGCGTCCGGCGGGACGCCTGACGCGACGCAGGCCCTCGAACGTGAGACCCGCCGCCATGCACGCGACCGGTACGACGGGCACGACGTACCGGTGGTCGAACGCGGCGATCAGCGGGGGCAGGACGAGCAGCGTCACGGCCACCGCCCACGGCAGGAGCACCGGGCCGCCCAGCCGCCGCCAGCGCATGAGCACTCCGAACAGGCCCACGAGCATGATCATCGCGAGCAGCGGGCCCCGCACATAGCCCTGCTCCTGGTAGGCGCGCAGCCAGCCGGCATAGGGCTCGGCGATCACCGTGTCGCCGCTGCGGCCCTGGTAGGCCGAGGTCAGCTCGGGCGCGGTGCGGCCAGAGGAGGCGATCTTGTCGGTGAACGGTTTCACCGAGTCGGGGAAGACGTACGCGCTCTGCGGGCCGGGGGTGGGATAGACCCTGCGGGTCCACTCGAAGCCCCACAGGGCGTCCTTGACGCCGGTGAGCACGAAGTCGATCGGCTGCGCCATGATCGCCTCAGTGGAGAACCGGCCCGCGAGCCGCTCGCGGTCGGCGTCCTTGCGGACCTTGGCGAGCGGCGACCTCGCATCCCAGATGTAGACCGGGGGCGCGGGGCGCCGGCCCACGGGTTCGGTGGGACAGAGCACCTTCTCGTCGCCTGCCGGTCGTATCTTCGCGCAGTCGGCGAACGTCATGGTGCGCGCCCAGAGCCAGACGTTGCTCTGGCCGAGGCCGTAGCTTCCGTGCTCGCTGTGGAACCAGACCGCGTACCCTCCGATGCCCACGGCGCCCGCGAGCGCGGCGGCGAGCAGGGCCCGCCACCCCGCCCGCGCGATCAGCATCCAGACGAGCGCGATGACCAGCACGGGCAGGCCGACGGTGCGGGTGGAGGTGGCGGCCACCAGCAGCAGGCCGGCGGCCACGGCCGTCCACACGGCCGTCCCTGCCGTCGCCCCCACCGTTGTCCCTGCTGCTGTCCCTGCCGCCGTTCCCACCGCCGGACGCTCGCGCCAGAGCAGCACGGTCACCGCCGCCGTCACCAGGAAGGTGAACAGCAGGTCGGCCATGATCAGGTGCTCAAGCTGGATCAGGTGGGTGTCGAGCAGCACCGGGACGGCCGCCAGGGTCGCGCCGCAGCCCGGCAGCCGGGCGCGGCGGCGGAGCAGGGCGTAGACGCAGACCGCCATGCCCAGCCCGAGCAGGTGCTGGACGACGACGACCGCGCCGAAGCTCTCCAGTGGCCGCAGCGCCCACAGAAACAGGGAGTACCCGGAGGGGCGCGAATCCAGCGGCTGAGGATCGAGTGCCGCCTTGACGTAGACGAACGAGTCGGCCCAGAACCAGAGTGCCGGACGGTACCCGAGGACGGCGACCAGCCTCAGCAGAGCCCCGGTCGCCAGCGCGAGCAGGAAGACCCAGTGGGCCCGCGCGAACGCCTTCACGGACGGACGTGAGGAGCGGGGGTCGGGTGCCTCCGTGGCAGTGGGGGCGACCGTGTTCGGAGCCGTGCCCGGCAGCACCGGAACCTCCTCGGGGGCGACGACGGGGTTTCATGCTAGGTGCCCCCGCAACCCCCCGCACCCGTTGTCCACACCCTCCCAGGGAACCCACATCCCACAGGACCCTCCCCTGGCCGGTCCTGCCCCTCGGTCTCGCCTCGGCGTGTCCTCTCGCTGGGTCACGTCTCGGCCGGCCTGCCGTCCGGTCCCGTCTTTGACCGGCCCAGCTCATTGGAACTCACCTCGACCGGCCATCTCAGGGCGTCGCCGACATCCGTGGTCGGCGGCTCCACCGGCCCTTTCCAGCCGATCGGAGCGGGAGACTAGGTTGACATCGGCGCTCATTATAGAGAGCATTGCTCTCGATATAGAGCGCGTGAATGGAAGCTCCCACCCCTCCCGATAGGAACGACACTCGTGAACGTCTCCGCCCCCGCACTTCCCCGTCCCCGCATGGGGGCCGCGGCCCTCGCGGTCGCCGGCGTCCTGTTCCTCGCCTATCCCTTGGTGCGGCCGTACTCCGACGAGTCGTCCCTGGCAGGTGCGGTGGCGATGGCCTCGTCGGCCTGGATCGCGTCCCATCTGTTCGCCGTCGTCGGGTTCGTCCTGCTCACGCTGGGACTGCTGGCACTCCATCTGGTGCTGAACCAGCGCCGCACTCTTCACGCGCTCGTGGTGACGTGGATCGGCGCGGGACTGACCCTTCCCTACTACGGTGCCGAAGTCTTCGGCGCGAACGTCATCGGTCACCGAGCTGTCCAGGACGGCAGCGCATCACTGCTGCGACTCGTCGAAGAATTCCGTTACCTTCCCGCGGCGATCACCTTGTTCGGGGCCGGACTCGTGCTGCTGGCCGTCGGCGTGACGATGGCCGCCGTCGCGATCTGGCGCTCGGGCACGCTGGCACGTTGGAGCGCCGTGCCCCTCGCCGCCGGGTTCGCCCTGTTCCTCCCGCAGTTCTTCGCCCCGCCCGCGCTCCGCATCGCGCACGGCGCGCTGATCGCGATCGGCGGCGTCCGGCTCGGCCTTGAACTGCTGCGCACGCGGTAGCGCGGGCGCATCCGGTCAGGTGTGAGCGAAGGTGCGGCGGTACCGGCTCGGGGCTGTGCCGATGATTCGGGTGAAGTGGCGGCGGAGCATCGTCGCCGTGCCGAACCCGCACCGTGTGGCCACCTGCTCGACAGACAGTTCGGTGGTCTCCAGTAGCCGCTGCGCCTCGGCGACGCGCTGCCTGATCAGCCATTGCGCGGGCGTGGTGCCGGTGAGCGCGACGAAGTTGCGGGCGAAGGTACGCGGCGCCGTACGGGCGTGTCTCGCCAGGTCGCTGACGGTGAGTGGCCGTTCGAGGTGGCCGCGGGCCCACTCCAGCGTGGTGGTGATGACCGACTTAGCGCTGGGCACCCGGGGCACCAGCCGTTCCACGAACTGCGCCTGGCCACCGTCGCGGTGGGCCGCGGTGACCATACGGCGGGCGATCGTGTTGGCCACGGCCGCGCCATGCGCCCTTCGGACCAGTTCCAGGCAGAGGTCGACCCCGCCGACCGTCCCGGCGGCGGTCCACACCCCGTCGTCCTCCATGAACAGCACATCCGGTACGACGAGTATGTCCGGATGGTCCCGGGCGAGCCGCTCGGTGAACCGCCAGTGGGTGACGGCCCGGCGGCCGTCGAGGATGCCCGCCGCCGCCAGCACGAACGCCCCCGCGCAGAGCGAGGCGACCGTCTTCCCAGCCGTACGCGCCGCGCGGAGCGCTTCGGCGATCTCATCCGGTACGGGGGCGCTGGGGTCCTCCCGGCCGGGTGCCAGGACCAGGTCCGCACCGGCCAGGCCGTCGAGGTCGTGCGTCGCCTCGACCAACGCGCCCGGGTGCATCCGTACGGGCCGGCCGTCCGCCGAGCAGCGGCGCAGCTCGAAGGCGGGCACCCCGCCGTCCGTACGATCCATGCCCCAGACCTCGGCGATGACCGCGTAGTCGAAGGCCCGCATGTCGTCGTAGAGGAGGGTCGCCACGGTGCGCATGGCAGGAAAGTACCGCACAATGACATTTCTGCCGCTCGCATGCGTACGCCCGGCCGGGCGAGGCTTGGCGTCATGAGCGACATTCACATCGAGCACAACGCCGCGCTGATCGTCATCGACGTGCAGAAGGCCTTCGAGGACGCGTACTGGGGGCGGCGGGACAACCCGGCGGCGGAGGAGAACATCGCGGCGCTGATCCGGGAGTGGGGCGCGCGGCGGCGCCCGGTCGTGGTGGTACGGCACGACTCGCGAACGCCGGGTTCACCGCTGGCACCCGGCCAGCCGGGTAACGAACTGAAGGACCTCGTGGGGGAGGCCCTGGGACCTGACCAAGAGCACCTTCTGGTCACCAAGTCGGTCAACTCCGCGTTCTACGGGGAGCCGAACCTGCACGAGTGGCTGAGCGACCGCGAGATCGGACAGATCGTCATCGTCGGCATCCAGACCAACATGTGCAACGAGACCACGGCCCGCATGGGCGGCAACCTCGGTTACCGGGTGCTGTACCCGATCGACGCCATGCACACCTTCGACGCCATCGGCCCCGACGGCGAGGTCGTCACGGCCGAGGAACTCACCCGCGCCACCGCCGCCAACCTCCACCACGGCGGCTTCGCACAAGTCGTCCGCACCGCCGACCTCGTGAACGCGATGGCTACGGGCTGACCTAGGGGCGGATCTTGCCGAGTAGCGAGTGGCGAGTGGCGCGCATGCCCAGACCATGCGGTTCGGGTGTCCGGCGCACTACGGCGGAGTATCGCGATGATGCGCACGGTAAGCGTGACCCGGGATGGAATCCCTGTCGCACCGTCATGTCCGAGGGTGTGGTCGAGCAGCGTCTTCATGGTGCTGTTGGCTTTGGCTGCGCCCGAGGTAGGTGTAGGTCCAGCGGTCTTTTCCGGTGCGGCGGCGTTGGTAGCGGTCGGGGTGGCGGTAGCGGTCGCGGTTGTGGAACTGGCAGGCGGGTCCGAGGTTCTTGAGGTCGGTGGGTCCGCCGTGGGTCCAACTGTGGGCGTGGTCGATCTGGCACATGGTGGCCGGCAGCGGGCAGCCTTCGACCCAGCAGGTCGCGTATCGGGCGATGACCGCTCGGCGTTGGCTGGGGGTGGCGAGTCGTACTTTGCGCCCCATGTCCAGCACTTGGCCGTCGGCGTTCATCACGATTCGTATCAGGGTGGAGGTGCGGGCGAGCCGGTGGATGTCACCAGCGGGTAGCAGTTGCCCGGTGGCCGGCAGCATGGCGGGGAGGCTTCGATCGGCCCGCTGCCCGCACCTGCCGCACATATCATCGTCGGCCCCGGCAGGCCGTCGCCGGACACGCTGGGCAGGTTGTTCTTCCTCCACAGACCCGCCACACCCAGCAGAGTCCACATACCTCCGACTTCCAGCAGGCTCCGCATGGAAAGGTCCGGCCGGATCGGTAGGTGCGGGTTTGTACCTGGTTTTGGCGTGCCAGGTCTGCGGGTGCGGGGTGTCGCCGTCCTTCGCCTGCACGCTGCCCGCTGTCCGGGCGCCGTGAGCCTCTGACGACGGGTGGAGCGGGTCGTCGGGGAGGGAGGCGGCGTTGACCAGGATCAGCAGTTCGGTGGTGATCTGCTGCTCCAGCAGGGCGATGAAGGCGTCGGCGTTGCGGACGCGCAAGGGGCGGTCGTCGCCGTCGGTACGGGGCCGGGCGTAGGTGTCCAGCAGGGTCTTGAGCCGCGCGGCGGCCTCACGCGGGAGCTGGAACTCCCCTTCCATCCCACCGGTCGCGCTGGGGCGCACGATGAGGAACCGGGCGGCGTGATCGGCTTCGGCCTCGGTGGCGGTCGCGTCGGGGACGAGCACCTCGCGCAGGTAACGGCCCGCCTTGGCCACCTCGCCCGGACTCGCCTCATCGGCCAGGCTGACCAGGATCGGCTCGGCCACCTGCGTCTGCTCGTCGTTCAGGTGCGCGGTGGCCGCACAGATGGCCGACACCATCCCCTCGGGAAGGGTTCCCGAGGCGAACCGCTCCCGCACCACCGGCAGCCGCGCGAGCTCCGACGAGAGGCAGACCAGGTGCCCGGCGGCGGGCATGCTCATCCCGCACCCCGACCGCAACCACGTCTTGGTCGAGGCATGCCCCTGGGCCCTGGCCTCGCCCGACGCATGCACCCGCCCCACCCGGGCCGCGATCGCCGAGGTCAGCCGATCCCGGGCGAACACCAGATCCTCCACCTCTGCCGCGCAGATCGCCGGCGACTCCGGCACCGGCGCCACCGCCAACGCCTCCGCGGCCTCCCGCACCCGCCCTACCAGCACCCACGACGCCCGACCACCATCCCCACCATCCGCCGGGTCGCCGGCGTCCTCTGGGCCGCCGGCATCCGCCTGGTCGTCGGTACCAGTAGAGCCGTCCCCCACGCCACCGCGCTCTGGATCACCTAGATCCTGGCCATACGGCTCGCGGTCATGCGGGGTTGGAGGATTCGGGGCCCGGTCATGTGGGCCTGGGGTGTGCTGGTCTCGGTCGAGGAGGCTGGGGTCGGGAGAGTCCTCCTGCAGGGAGAAGTCGTGTGCGGTGGAGCCGTCGCTGGACCAACCGGAGGAACGCGCGACCGCCGCCGCCCACCACTCGGGGCCCAGGACACCCGGCCTGGATAGGTGTGATCGGCCACGCTCGGAGAAGTCCGTCACACCCCACCCCCAAGAGACTCGAACTCCTGTGCGAATGGTTTCACAAGTCGAACTCTTCCGCAACCCAATTCCCGTCCGCAATAGCCGGGCATTAAGTGCATTAAATCCAAATTGTCGCATCAGGGTTAACTGTCAAAATTGGTACCATCCGGCTTAGGCGGAGTAAGGTCATGGCCGTACTGAACGGGCGTTACCGGGGAGCGGTACCGGTCTGCCCACGTCGCCCGATCTAGTACGAACCACCGTCCTCGTGGGAACTTGCTTGGGGGCATTGGACCGGCCGGAACGCAACCCAATCCAGTTGAGCCACGGGCGGCGGGGCGTGAGGATTGGTGCCTACGAAATCGCCCGTAGAAGCGGCTCCGCAACGTACTTGATTCTCGCCGGCAGTCGTGCGTGAACACGAGCAGCGATCATTGGCCGGAGCGGATATCCTTCTGCGTCGTGTTCGTCCCGGTATTGCGTTCGCAGATCTGATCTGC
>NZ_JBEZFH010000142.1:0-19653 GCF_040649355.1 Sphaerisporangium sp. NPDC049002
AGCAAAACCCGAAGCCGCAGACACTAACCGCTTAACCTGCAGAAACAGGATCACGCAGAGATCAACTCATACACCACTCCGCTGGACGTGACCACGGGTGGGCCGTCGAACATTCCCGCTCTCGCACATGCTGGACGAGCACGGGCCATCAGCGGTCAGCCCGGTAGGTGCCTTCACCAGCTCCAAGACCTGCGCAGAGGTGGGTCACTTCTTCGCGCAGGTGGTGCCGTTGAGGGTGAAGGTGGCCGGTACGGCGTTGGTGCCGGTGTAGGTGGCCTGGAAGCCGAAGCTCGCCGTGCCGCCGTTCGCGCCGATCGTGCCGTTCCAGTCCGCGTTCTTCACCGTGACCTGGGCTCCGGACTGCGTGGTGACGCCGTTCCAGGTGTTCGTGATCTTCTGGGTGCCGGTGAAGGCGAACGCCAGGGTCCAGCCGTTGATCGCCGCGCTCCCGCCGTTGGTGAGGGTCACGTCGGCGGTGAACCCGCTCCCCCAGTCGTTGAGCTTGTAGACCACCGAGCAACCACCGGGCGAGACGGTCGGCGTGGGAGTGGGGGTGGGGGTCCGTGTCGGAGTGGGCGTGGGCGTCGGGGTCGGGGTGGGCGAAGGGGAGGTGGAGCCGCCGCTCTTGGCCGTCATCCGGGCCGAGTGCGCGCGGAACACCGCCAGCGCCGGGTCGCCGCTCTTCACGCTGTGCGGGTCGCCCCCGGCGTTCTTGTCCGGATACCACCAGAAGGCCGAGCCGTCCCCGTCCCTGGCCTCGAAGTCGGCGTAGAGCGCGTTCCACCAGGTCACCCGGTCGGCGTTGCCCTCGGTGTTGAACTCCCCCAGGAAGAACGGCTTGCCGACCACGTCGTGCGAGTCGGAGATCCACCGGCCGATCAGGGTCTTGGTCTGGTCGAGGGTCAGGTTGGCCCAGCTCGCGTTCGGATAGGGGTGCGCGGAGGTGAAGTCGACGTACGGCGACTGGTGGATGTAGACGAACGGGTTGCCCTCGTCGCCGCCGAAGCCGTATCTCGACTCGTGCCCTTCCAGCCCGGTGCCGACCATGTGGTTGGAGTCGATGCCCTTGACGTAGGAGGCCATCTCGTCGACCCACTTGCGCAGGGTGGCGCCGCTCTTGTTCTCGTCGGCGCTGACGTCCTGGTAGCGCGGCTCGTTCATGAGCTCCCAGGCGAAGATGCCCGGCTCGTCCTTGTACTTCACGCCGCTGTAGTGGTTGGTCCGGTTGAGCGCGTAGTTGACATAGTTCTTGTACTGGGTGAAGCAGCCCGGGCACTTGGCCTTGTCGAAGAAGACGGCCCGGCCGGGGTGCCCGCCGTTCAGTCCCTCCCACTTGAGCCGGGTGTCGATGCCGCCGTAGGCCTCCCAGTAGTTCTCGAACACCGGGATGAGGCGGATGTCGTGCGCCTTGGCCGACTGGATGACGTAGTCGAAGAGCGCGAACTGCTGGTCGTTGTAGACGCCCTTGGCGGTCTCGAACCCGTGCCAGCTCTCGTGGCTGAACATCCACAGCCGCAGCACGCTCACCTTGTCGGCCTGCAACTCGGCCATGTGGGCGTCTATGCGCGCCTTGTCCATGTACTGCGTCTCGGTGTCCCCGTAGCTGCCGCCGTAGGTGAACACGTCGTAGGTGTTCGTCCCGGCGAAGTAGTACGGCTTGCCGTTGAGGCAGAAGTGGACGCCGCAGCGCTGCACGAACCCCGAGATCGCCGCGTTGGCGCCGGAGAGGGTGAGCGTGACGGTGCCGGCGGCGATGGCCAGCACCAGTGACAGCAGCAGATATACCGGTCGGATCCGTCGTCTCATGATGTTCCTTGCCACGGCGGCGAGTGGGAGCGCTCCCATAAAGATCACGCCCTTCGCCCCACCGCAACCGCAGGCGCCACGACCCCGTCGGACCACCGGCCCCACCTGCGCACGGCCGGACGGAGCCCGCTGGAACCCGTGAAACGTTCACCACGGAAACCGGCGGGCGCCGCCCGGCGGCGGGTTCAGGACGCCGCTGTCACTCTGCCCGCCTGGATGACCGTGCGGCGCTCGGGGCCCGCCCACAGGACCGACGGGTCGCCGAACGGGTCGCCGTCCAGGATCACCAGGTCCGCGACGGCGCCCGGCTCGATGCGGCCGAGGTCCGGGCGGCCGATGAGGTCGGCGTTCACGGACGTGGCCGACCGCAGCGCCTCCAGGGCGCCCTCGACCTCGACCTGGAGCCGGAGCCCGTTGAGCTGCTCGTCGTCGAGCGCGCCCATGAGGTCGGTGCCGAAGCCGATGCGCACCCCCTCGGCCCTCGCGATCTCGACCGCCCGGCGCCCGGACTCCAGCACCTCGGCGTTCTTGGCCCGGGGGATCGGGCCCAGCCCGAGGTCCGCACCTCGCCTGTCCATCGCGTCGTACGTCGCGAGGGTGGGCACCAGGAAGGCGCCGTGCCCGGCCATCAGCTTCGCGGCCGGCCGGTCGAGGAGGTTGCCGTGCTCGATCGAGCGCACGCCGTTCTCGACCGAGTGCGCGATCGCCTCGGGCGAGTAGGCGTGGGCCGCCACGTAACTGCCCCGGCGCGACGCCTCCCCGGTGACCGCGCGAACCTCCTCGGGCGAGTACTGCGGAACCCGGATCGGGTCGGTCAGCGAGACCACCCCGCCAGAAGTCATGATCTTGATGGCGTGGGCGCCCCGCCGGAAGCGGTCGCGTACGGCCCGGCGCAGCGGGTCCACGCCGTCCACGATCTCTCCGGTGTGGCTCCCGCAGGCACACAGGTCCTGGTCACCCGGGCGGGGATCGCCGTGCCCGCCGGTCTGGGTCAGGGCCGGCCCCGTGTACAGGTAGCGGGGCGAACGGATCAGGCCCTGGGCGATGGCCTTCGCCAGTCCAGGGTCCCCTCCGGCGACGTCTCGCACGGTCGTGAACCCCCGGCCGAGCGCGGCGCCGAGCCTGCGGGCCCCGGCCAGCGCGAGGTAGCTCAGCGGGGCCGACTCGATCTCCAGCAGGCTCAGTGAGACGCCGTAGGCGTGGAAGTGGGCGTCGATGAGACCGGGGATGACCGTGCCACCCCGCGCGTCGACCACCCGCTGCGCGGCCGGCGCGGCGCCGCCGACCTGGACGACGATGCCGCCGGAGATGTGCACAGGGCCGTCCGAGAGCTCGGCCGACCGGCCGTCGAAGACGGCGGCGTTGACGATGGTCAGGTCTCCCGCGAGCGAGGAACCCATTTCAGCACCCCTTTCCGGCGGCGCCACGAGGGCTCGCCGCGACGATTTGGATCATACGGTCGCCCCGCCCCGGAGCCCCGCGGTCGCGTCGAGGTCGACCTGGAAGGTGTCCGGATCCACCACGACACCGTAGTCGCGGGCGGCCGCGGCCGCGGTCACGAAGCCGTTGCGCACGTCCTTGGCGACCCGCTCCGGCTCGCGCTCGAACGGGTCACCGTACCCGCCGCCACCGCCGGTGTTGTTGACCAGCACGTCACCGGCCGCCAGGCGGTTGTAGCTGCCGCCCTGCGTCACCTCGCGGTCGGTGCCGGGGTTGAGCACGATGTGGTTGTTCTCCCCCGGCCGCCCGTCCCCGATCGGCCACGGCTTGGTCCTGGTCTTGTAGACCAGGCAGATGCCGGTGGACGGCGCGGTGAACCGGTACGTCCGCCCGACGCCGACGCCGCCGCGGTGCCGGCCCGCGCCTCCGGTGTCCGGCCGGTAGCCGTAGGACTCGATGAACATCGGCGACTTGGTCTCGAGGATCTCGACGGGGTTGTTGCGGCATCCGGGCTCGGACAGGTGCATGATCCCGTCCTCGCCGTCGCCCCGGGCGTGCCCGCCGAACCCGACCGCCTCGTTGGTCGCCTCCAGCCATGCCTCGCCGTTGCGGGGGTTGACCCCGAGGCCCATCATCGAGCTGACGTCGCCACCGGAGCATGCGGGCACCCGGTCCGGCATGCCCTGCGCGAGCGCCTTCAGCACGACCTCGCCGCCGAGCAGCCCGGTCCACAGGGTGAAGGTCGGCATGGGCGGCACCGCGTGCATCACGGATCCGGGTTCGGTGACGACGCGCATCGGCCGGAAGTTCCCGGCCACCACCGAGGTGTCGGGGGTCGTCAGCGCCTTGAAGATGAGGCTGCAGAAGGCCTCGGTCTGGCCCACGGGAAGGTTGACGGGCCCCCTCACGTCACGGTCGCTGCCGGTCCAGTCGATGACCATCTCGTCGTCGGTGATCGTGACCGTGACCTGCATCTTGATCAGGCGGTCGAGGTCGACACCGTCGTTGTCGACGAAGTCGTGGGCGGTCCAGGTTCCCTTGGGGAGCTTGGCCAGGGCCAGACGGGCGAGCTTCTCACCGTGGTCGTTGATCGCGTCCATCGCGCCGAGGAGGGTCTCGGCGCCGTACTTGGCCGCGATCTCCTGGGTGCGGCGGACGCCGGTGACGCAGGCGGAGACCTGCGCCTGGATGTCGCCGATGGTCCGCTCCGGCATCCGGCTGTTGAAGCGGATGATGTTGAAGATGTCGTCGTTCTGGACCCCGCCCCGGTAGAGCTTGGTGGCCGGGAAGAAGAGCCCCTCCTGCGACATGTCCGTGGAGTCCAGGACGTATCCCGGGTCCTTCTGCTTCAGGTCGAGCACGTGGATCCGGCAGGAGGCGAAGCCGATGAGCTCGTCCTGGTGATGGATGGGGGCGAAGACCAGCGGGTCCAGCGTGTGGGCGGAGGACCAGTACGGGTAGTTGAGGATGACGACGTCGCCGGGCAGCAGGCCGTCCTCGCCGAGGAACTCCACGGCCTTCTTGATGCCGTGGTCGTTCCCCCGGGTGAACACCGCGATGCCGGGCGCGTCCGCGACGACGTCCCCCTTGGCGTCGTGGATGCCGATGCCGTAGTCGTGGATCTCGTACACCACGGTGTTGTACGCCGTGCGGCACAGGTTGCGGGCCATCTCCTCCGCCGCGGCGAGCAGCCCGTGCCGGATGATCTCTGTGGTGATGGAGTCGTTCATCGGTTGAACTCCTTGGTTCCGGAGGCGACGGTTCCCGGGGCGACGGTTCCCGGGGCGACGGAGATGACCAGTTCGCCGTACGGCCCGACCTTGAGGCCGTCCCCTGCGTGGATGACGGAGGTGGCCGTGTGCTCGGCGATCACCGCGGGGCCCTCGATGGCGTCGCCGGCCAGCAGCGACTCGCGGGTGTAGAGGGCGTAGCCGGCGGCCGGCCGGTCCGCCGACAGGTGGACGGCGCGGGTGCCCTCGGCCGAAAGCGAGCCGGACTCCCGCCGCGCCACCAGTGGCAGCGCGGGTTTGTCCACCGATCCCGTGGCCCGAAGGCGAAGCGTCGTGACCTCGACCGGGTCGCCCATCGTGTGCCCGTACTGCCGCTCGTGCAGCCTGGCGAAGCTCTCCGCGACCCGGGTGACCATGTCGTCGGCGCTCGCGGGGAAGGCCACGGTCACCGAGTGCTCCTGGCCCGCGTACCGGACGTCCAGCGACCGGGCGAGGGTCACGCTCCGCTCGTCGAACCCCTCGCCCGCCAGTTGCGCCAGGGCCTCGCGTTCCATCTCACCGTAGGAGGCCTCCACGGCCGAGGGGTCCAGCCCGTCCAGCGGCGATACCGAGGTGCGGGCGAAGTCGTGCTGCACGTCGGCCATCAGCATCCCGAAGGCGGAGAAGGCGCCCTGGCCCGGCGGGACGATGACGGTGGGAATGCCCAGCTCGCGCGCCACCTCGACGGCCACCAGCCCTCCGCCGCCGCCGAAGGACAGCAGGGCGAAGTCCTTCGGGTCACGGCCCAGCTCGACGGTGATCGCCCGCACCGCGCCCATGATCTTGGTGTTGGAGATGCGGACGATGCCCCGGGCGAGCGCCTTGACGGTCATGCCCAGCTCGCCGGCGATCGGCTGGAGCGCCTTGTCGGCCAGGGCGGCGTCCAGGGTGAGCTTGCCGCCCAGCGGCGTGCCGCCGCCGAGGTAGCCCAGTGCCAGGGCGGCGTCGGTGAAGGTGGGCGCCATACCGCCCCGGCCGTAGCACGCCGGCCCGGGCACGGCGCCCGCGCTCTGCGGCCCGACCTGCAGCGCGCCGGCCTCGTCCAGCCACGCGATCGAGCCGCCGCCCGCGCCGATGGTGTGGATGTACAGCGACGGGGTGTTGATGGGCATCTGCTCGAACTCGGCCCCCTGGTACAGGACGGGCTCGTAGTCGAGGATCAAGGACGCGTCGAGGCTGGTCCCGCCCATGTCGATCGTGATCAGATTCGGCCGGTCCAGGATCTTCGACAGGGCCGCCGCGCCGATGACGCCGCCGGCCGGGCCGGACAGGATCAGGCTCACCGGCTGCTCCCGCGCCGAGCTCGCGGTCATCGCCCCGCCGCCTGAGCGCGTCATGAGGAAGCGCCCGCCGAACCCGCCCGAGGCGAGCTCTCCCTCCAGCGTGTGCAGGTAGTGGCGCACGATGGGCTTGACGTAGGCGTCCAGGACGGCGGTGCTGGTGCGCTCGTACTCCCGGTACTCGCGCGACAGTTCGTGCGACAGCGTGACCGCCACGCCGGGCGCGACCTCGGCGAGCATCTCCCGCATCCGCAGCTCGTGGCCGGGGTTGGCGTAGGAGTGCAGGAAGGCGACGGCCACCGACTGGTACCCGCGCGCGGCGACGACGGCCGCCACGCGGCGCGCGTCGTCGACGTCGAAGGGGGTGTGCACGGTGCCGTCGAAGCGGCTCCGCTCGGTCACCTCGAAGGTGTCGTGACGTTCGAGGAGCGCCGGGGGCTTGCGGTAGGTGATGTCGTAGTTGGTCCTGCGGTCGGTGCGCCCGAGAAGGTAGACGTCGCGGAAGCCCCTGGTGCCGATCACCGCGGTACGCGCGCCGGTGCGCGTCAGCAGCGCGTTCAGCCCGAGGGTCGTCCCATGGGTGAACATCCCGATGTCCGTCATGGGCGCCCGTGCCACTCCGAAGGCGCTCATCACGCCCTTCGTCGGCGCTTCGGGCGTCGTGGGCACCTTGTCGAAGCGGAGTTCACCCGTTTCGGGGATCAGCTCGACGACATCGGTGAACGTCCCTCCGACGTCGATCGCCAGCCTGCTCGCCTTGTCCATCATTGGCTTCCTTCCTGTCCGGGACGCCCGTGTCCGGCGCGGTCTCGGCGGGCCTCGGGATGACCTGCGAGGTTTCCCGGGTGTCCTGGGCCGCGGTGGCCGCGAACGACCACGCACAGCCTGACTTCGCCTGTTCAGGTGGGGTGCGGCGCGCCCCACAGCGGCGGCGTCCCGCACTGTGCGGGACGCCCAGGGGAGGGCTGGACCGGTTTCTACAGTTTCTGCCACGTCGTCGGGCATCGACGGGCGGCCACCGTCCAATCCGTTCGGAGGAACACATGATCCGCAGTGTTCTCTACCTCAGACCGCTCCCCGGCAAGGAGGGCGACCTGGAGGAGTTCTACGCCCGCCACGGTGTGCTCAACCGGGCGCTGTCCCTGCCGGGCTGTCACGGGGCCGCGTTGCATCGCCCCGCCGAGCCGGGCGGGCCGTACCTGGTCACCGCTACGTGGACCGGCGAGTCCGACTACCAGCAGTGGCTCGGCGACCCCTGGCGCCAGCGGATCACCGGAGAGCTGGGCGACCTGCTCGACGGCGGCCCCCGCGCCGACCAGGGCGGCGGGCTCTACACGATCGTGGCGGCGGCCGGCGACGAGACCGGTGACGAGGAAGCGGCTCAATGAGAAGCGGGATGCACATGCACATCAAGAAAAAGGGACTCGCCCTCGGTGTCGTGGCCGGGGTGCTCGCGCTGAGCACCGCCTGCGTCGCGCCGGAATCGGACACCACGGCGACGGGCACGGCTTCCGCGGACTCATCGGCCGCTTCGAACGCCGGGCACAAGCGCATCGCCTTCTTCGGGTTCGCGCGTGCCAACTCGTTCGCCGCGGCCACCTGGGCGGGCATCGAGGAGTACGCCAAGGCCAACGACGCGGAGGCCGAGTTCTTCGACCCCAACTTCGACGCCCAGGCCCAGGTGCAGCAGATCCAGGACGCGGTGACGTCCAAGCGCTTCGACGTGTTCGTCGTGCAGGCCAACGACGGCGCGGCCGTGGTGCCCGCGGTCAAGCAGGCGGTGGCGGCCGGGATCACCGTGGTGGCCGAGTTCACCCCGGTGGGCACCCGCTATGACACCGCCGAGTCGCAGGTGCCCGGCGTGATCACGCTACTGGACGTTCCGGTGGACAACGGCCGCAAGCTGGGCGAGCTCGGCGTGGCCGCCTGCGAGAGCAAGAAGCTCGACCCGTGCGAGGTCGCGTACCTGGAGGGCTTCAAGTCGCTCCCGCTGGACAACGCGCGCACCGACGCCGCCGTCAAGGCCCTGGAGGCCGCAGCCGGCGTGAAGCTGGTCGCCCGGGTCGAGGGCGGCTACACCAAGGAGAGCGGACGCAAGGCGACGCAGGACGTGCTCCAGTCGCACCCGGGCGTCGACGTCGTCATCGGCTCCTCCCAGGCCGTCGCGGGCGCCGAGGCCGTACTCAAGGGCAAGGATGTGCTGCTGATCGGCAACGGCGGCTCCCGCCAGGCGGTGCGGGCCGTGCAGGACGGCCGCTGGTTCGCGACCTACTACCTGCCGGAGAAGTCCGCCGGCGCCAAGGCCGCCGAGCTCGGTCTCGCCAAGGCGCGCGGCCAGGAAGTGACGACGACCAACAGCTCGACCGACCTGGCCCCCGGTGAGGGCAAGGGCACCAAGGACGTGCTCGCCGGCGTCCAGGGCGAGTACGACGAATAGCAGGAGCGGCACGGAAGGGGGTCACCCGATGTCCCAGCCGGTCAGGATCGACCTGGAAGGGTTCGGCAAGGCTTACGGCGGCGTGCCCGTGCTGCGCGATGTGTCGTTCACCCTGTACGGGGGACGGGTGCACGGGCTGCTCGGCGAGAACGGCGCCGGCAAGTCGACGTTGCTCAAGGCGGTGTGCGGAGCGGTGGCTCCGGACACCGGGCGCATCTTGCTGGACGGCGAGCCGATCTCGGTCGGCTCCCCCCGGGACGCGCTGCGGCACGGGTTCGCGCTCATCTCCCAGGAGCTCGCCCTGGTGCCGGCCATGACCGTTCTGGACAACGTCCACCTCGGCCGGTGGCGCAACCGGCTCGGCTGGCGGACCGGCCGCGAGGACGGCAGGACGCTGGCCCGGCTGATCGAGCGCACCGGGTTCGATCTCGACCCCTCGGCCCTGGTGCGTGACCTGCCGCTCGCCGCGCAGCAACAGGTGGAGATCCTCCGGGCGCTGGCGTCCGGAGCATCGGTGATCGGCATGGACGAGCCCACGGCGCTGCTCACCCAGACCGAGACCGACCGGCTGATGGCCGTCATCAGGCAGCTCGCGGCCGACGGCACCGCCGTGGTGCTGATCTCGCACTTCCTGGAGGAGGTGCTGTCGGTCTGCGACGACGTCACCGTGCTGCGCGACGGCCGCCATGTGGTCACCGGACCGGCCGCCTCGCAGACGCCCGGCAGCCTGGTGCGGCACATGGTCGGCCGGCCGCTCGAACTGTTCTACCCCGAGCCGGCCCCGGTGAAGGACGCCGCCCCGGTGGTGCTCAGCGTCCGCGACCTGCGACGCGGCACGGCGGTGCGCGGCGTGTCGATGGAGATAAGGGCCGGGGAGATCGTGGGGGTGGCGGGGCTGGTCGGCAGCGGCAGGTCGGAGACGCTGCGCGCGATCTTCGGCGCCGACCCGCGCGACGGCGGCGCCGTCGAGGTGGACGGCGACCCGGTGCCTCCCGGCTCGCCGTCGCGGGCCATGCGCGCCGGCCTGGCGATGGTCCCGGAGTCCCGCAAGGAGCAGGGGCTGGTGCTGGACCGCTCGGTCCGCGAGAACATCGCGCTGGCCAGCCTGAGCTCCAGGCAGCTCGCCGGTTTCGTCAGGGGCGGGTCCGAGAGGCCGGCGGCCGGGTCCATGCTCCGCGACCTGGACGTGCGGGGCTCGGACCTCGGCGGGCCCGTCTGGACGCTGTCGGGCGGCAACCAGCAGAAGGTGCTCTTCGGCAAGTGGCTGCTGGAGAAGCCCGCGGTGCTGCTGGTGGACGAGCCGACCCGCGGCGTGGACGTGGCTGCCAAGAGCCAGATCCACCGGCTCCTCGTCGACCTCGCCGCCGGGGGCATGGCGGTCCTCATGGTGTCCTCGGAGGTCGAGGAGGTCATGGGGCTGTCACACCGGGTGCTGGTGATGCGGCACGGCCGGCTCGTCGCCGAGTTCGCCCGGGGCGAGGCGACCCGTGAGCAGGTGCTCTCGATGGCTTTCGCCGACGACCTCCCCACCGGAGCCGCCCCCGGGCCGACCCGCTCAGCTGACCCGACGAACTACCCAGAATCAAGCCGTAACAGCACGGAGGAGCACGAATGACCACCATGGCTGACACGGAGGCCCCGCCCGAGGCGGCCGCACGGGCCACGGCCAGCAGGTTCACCAGGCTGCACGACTTCGGCATCGTGCTGACCGTGGTGGTGATCGTGGTCGCGCTGTCGCTGACCACCCAGACCTTCATGACCACCGGCAACCTGGTCAACCTGCTCGACCAGGCGGCGGTGATCGGGCTGCTGGCCTGCGCCGCCACCCTCGTCATCATCTCGGGTGCCTTCGACCTGTCGATCACCGCCGTGCTCGCCGTCGCGGCGATCGTCGCCGTGGTGGTCACCACGCATGCCGGGGTGCCGGCGGGCATGGCCGCCGGGGTGCTGACCGGCGGCGTGCTCGGCGCGATCAACGGCCTGGTCGTGATCTCCGTCAAGGTCCACTCGTTCATCGCCACGCTCGCCCTCAGCATCATGTACCGGGGGCTGGCCGTGATCCTGACGGCCGGCGCCATCGTGTACCCGCAGGAGAGCAGGCTCGCGTCCTTCCAGGCGCTCGGCTGGCCGACCGTGCTCGGCGGGATCACCGCGGCCTCGCTGTTGTTCCTGCTGGTCGCGGCGGTCTGCTGGGTGGTGCTCGCGCGCACCACCTTCGGCCGGCGCATCTACGCCGTCGGCGGCAACGAGGAGGCCGCGCGCCTGTCCGGCATCCGGGTCGGCGCGGTGCGGGTGGCGGTCTTCGCGATCAGTGGCGTGTGCGCGGCGCTGGCGGGACTCATCCTGGCCTCCCGCGGCGGGTCGGCGCAGGCGGGCATGGCCACGGGCATGGAGCTCACCGCGATCGCGGCGGCGGTGGTTGGCGGCACCAGCGTGCTCGGCGGCGAGGGCGCGATCTGGCGCGGGCTGATCGGCGTGCTCCTCATCACCTTGATCGGCAACGGATTCAACCTGCTGGGCTGGGATACCATATATCAGCAGGTCGTGCAGGGTGCGCTGATCCTCGGAGCGGTCAGCTTCGACCGGCTGCTGCGAGGCCGAAGGAGTTAGGTGGCTGGCGCGCGCATCGGGGTCCGGCTGGGTGCCGGCCAAGCTCGGGCCGCTCTTGTCGGCGCCGGTGACATCCGCCACGCCGCGTGCGGCTCCGGCGACGACCGCACGCTCTCGCGCATGCTCCGTGGCCTCGCAGAGGGCACGCCGGTCCGGTCGGTGACCTGGGACGTCTCCGCCGAGCTCGACCCGGCCACCGCCGGTTCGCCGGTGGCGTCCCTGCGGGTCATGCCGCGCCCGCCGGTCGGCAGCGGGCATCCCTCTCCCCTGCTCCTGGCATTGGCCGGGCACCGGGCCGCGGTGGTCGGAGGGCACGACCTGTTCGGGGTCGAGCTCGCCACGCTGGACATCTACGAGGTGCTCCGCACCGCGGCGGCGGCGCGGGCGGAGGGGATGAGCGCGCTGGCGCTGACGGCCACGGGGGCTCTCGGATGCCCCGACCACGAGCTCGCCGCGGCCGAGCTGGTCCGTGAGGCCTTTCCCCAGCTCAGGGTCTCGCTCTCGCACCAGGTCGGAGGCCTTGGCCTGCTGGAGCGCGAGGCCGCGACGGTGATCAACGCCGCGCTGCTGAGCCGCGCCGAGCAGGTGGTCGAGCGCTGCGTCGTGATCTCGGGCCGGCTCGGAGGCTCGACGTCGGCCTGGTTCGTGGCCGGGGACGGCGGCAGGATCTCCGCCGAGCGGCTGCGGCTGCTGCCGGTGCTGGGGCTGTCGGCCACCGGCGCCGCCGCCCTGACCGGCGCCGCGCGGCTGGCCGGAGTGGACGACGCGGTCGTGGGGCTGGCCGGGCCCGACGGGCTCGCCGTGGGCCACGTCCGCGACGGCCTCCCGGACGTGGCGACCGACCGGCCCGGTCCGGGTGGGGTGCGGATGGCCGTTCCCCAGGCGTCGCTGACCCCGATCCGCGGCTCGCACACGGCCACGGCGTCGGCCTTCGCCCTGCTGGCCGAGCACGACCAGCACACCGCGGTCATCGCCGTCGCCGATACGGGCCCGGACGGGGACCCCCGCGACGGGGACGCCACCGACCGGGCGCGGGCCGCCGCGGCCCGGCTGCCGTCGGCGTCGGTGCTGGTGGAGCCGTCGGCCGAGCTGGCCGCCATCGGCGCGGCGGGCACGGAGCCGAGCGCCTGGCTCGACACTGTACTGTACGCCGAGACCTCCGAGGTGCTGGCCCGCAAGCAGGCCGCCGCGGAGCAGCGGGCGCTCACCCTGGTGGCCGAGAGCGGCGCGCGGCTCGGCAGCGAGCGCGTGGTCAGCTCCCGCGCCATGTCGCTGTCGTTCCTGCGCAGCGGCTCCTACCGGCTGGTGGTACGCGCGGGCGGCCGGGCGGAGGACGACGCGTGACCGGCCGCTCCATCACCGTGGCGGACGTCCCGGCCCTGCTGGCGGGGGCGGAGTTCTTCTCGGCCAGCGCCGCGGGCGAGGGCATCGAGTTCGCGGGCTTCTGGCTGGAGGACATCCTCGCGCGGACGGGGCCCGTGGAGCTGGTCACGGCCGGCGAGCTCGACCCGGGCACGCCGTGCGCGGCGGTCGGCGCGATGGGCTCGACCGTCGCCATGGCCGAGCTGCCGCCCTCCGGGGAGGAACCCGTGGCCCTGGCACGCAGCCTGGCCGGGCGGTTCGGCGCCCCGCTGGGCGCCATCATGCCGCTCAACGCGGCCAGCGTGAACGCGCTGCACCCGGTGGCCGCCGCCGCGGTGCTCGGCCTGCCGCTGATCGACTGCGACGGCATGGGCCGGGTGTTCCCGCTGATCCACCAGACCACCTACGAGCTGGCGGGCCTCTCGCTCAGCCCGCTCGCGGTCGTCAGCGCCGGCAACGACTCGCTGCTGCTGGACACCGGCTCGGCCCGCGCCGAGCGGATCGCCAGGTCGATCGCCCAGGCCGCCGGCGGGTGGCTGCTGTGCGGGATGTACCCCACGCAGGTGGGACGGTTGCACGAGGCCGCCATCCACGGCTCGGTGAGCCGCACGCTGGAGGTCGGCCGGCTGCTGCGCGAGCACACCTCCGACGGCAGGACGGCGCGGGAGTCCGCCGGTGGCGGCGGCTCCGCACCGCCCCGGTACGGGCGCCCCGGCGACGGCGGGTGGCCGGCGAGCGGCACCGCGCCGCACGAACGCCTGCTCCGTGACCTCGCGGCGGCGACCGGCGCGACGGTCCTGGGCGGCGGCCGGGTGGTGGAGCTCGGCCCTTCTGTGCGGCAGGCCGGAACCGTCTATCCGGGCAACCCGATGAGCATGGTGGTCCACGACCACGACAGCGGCCGCCTGATCCGGCTGGAGGCGCACAACGAGCTGGTGCTCGCCCTCGCCGACGGCGCGCTCACCGCGGCCGTTCCCGACCTGCTCTGCCTGCTCGACCGGGGCACGCTGCGGATGACCGGGCCGGAACGGCTCACCGTCGGTGACCAGGTGGACGTGCTGTGCGTGCCGGCCGCGCCCGTATGGCACACCGTCCACGGGCTCGGCCTCGGCGGGCCGGGAGCCTTCGGCTTCCCTCTGCGCCACCCGCGCCAGGAGGGCCGATGAAGCGCGCCGGACGCCCCGCCGAGCAGCTGACCGTGGACGAGCTGGTCAGGTACGGGCCGCTCGGCCACGCCCAGATGCTGGTCGGGGAGAACCTCGCCCGGCCGGTGTCACGGGTGGCGCTCATCTCCGATCTCGACCAGGTCCGCCACTGCGGGCCCGGTACCGCCGTGGTCCTCTCCGGCGGGCTGGCGCAGGGGGCGTGGGCGGTCGAGTCGGCGCTGCGCCTGGCCTGGGAGCGCAGTGCCGCCTGCCTGGTCAGCCCCGCCGTCGTCGGGCTGGACCAGGCCACCGCCCAGCTCGCCCGGCGGATGCGGCTGCCGGTGTTCGTCGTGAACGGGGACACCGCCGCCTGCGCCCTGGACCTGGCCGCGGCCATCGCCAGCCCCGAGGCCGCCCGCGCCCGCCTCGCGGCGCGCTGCGCGGAGCTGTTCGCCGAACGGAGCAACGCCCGGGGCATCGTCGGAGTGATCAACTCGGAGGTTCCCGGCGTGACGGCCGCGCTGGTGGCTCCGGACGGTCACGTGCTCGCCGGCCAGGCGTCCGCCGACCGGGCCGAGCACCGCGTCCAGGTGGACGTGCCGGGCCCGGACGGGCGTCGCTGGGCCGAGCTGGTCGCCGCCACGGCCGGCCCTTCCTCTCCCACCTGGGCCGAAACCGTGCTCCTCATCCTGCGCCTGGCCCGCGGGCCGCTGGCCGCCTCGGTCGCCAGAGAGCGGGTCGACGCGGTGCACGATGCCGAGCGAGGCCGGGCGGCTCTCCGTGCCCTCTTCGCCTCGGCCGGACGTGATCCCGCACCGACGGCGCAGGAGGAGCCGGGCACCCGTGACCGGGAACGGACCGTCCCGGGGGAGGCGCTCGGATGGCGCGTCGGCGGGCGGCACGTCGCGGTCTTCCTGCGGTCGAGCACCCCGCTGGACACCGCCGCCACCGGTCCCGGCGTGATCTCGGCCTGGCAGGAGGTCATCGACGACCTGCCTCTGGTGCCGTGGGACGCCGGCTGGGCCAGCTGGTGGACCGGCGAGGAGATCGAGGTGGAGCAGGTGGCGTCGGCGCTGCGGCGGCACCTCGCCCGGATGCGCTCGCCGATCCCGCTGAGCGCGGGCGTGGGCCGCGTCGCCGAAGGGGCCGAAGGGCTGCGGGAGTCGCTGTCGCAGGCGATGCTCGCGGCCGGGGTGACGGTGCGGGACGGCCACGGGACGGTGCGCTCGTTCGACGAGCTGGGCTTCCGGGTGCTGCTCGCCTCGCTGTCACAGACGGAGCTGGTCGGATCCGCCCGGATGGTGCTCGCCGACCTGCTCTCGGCGCCGGACGGGCCGGTGCTGGTGACCACGCTGGCCGCGCTGCTCGACTGCGCGAACTCCACCAGCCAGGCCGCCGCCCGGCTCGGCGTGCACCGCAACACGGTGCTCGGCCGGGTCGAGCGCATCAGGGCGCGCGGCATCGATCCCGATCGCCCCGATCAGCGGCTCGCGCTCCACCTCGCCTGCTACGCGCTGCTGCCCGAGCTGAGCTGAGCCATCCGGACATGCCGTTGAGACCGGTACGGCGGCGCGGGTCAGGCCCCGCGCCGCCGTACCGGGATCGGATGCCGGGCTCAGACGGAGACCGCGTAGAGCTCGGCCGCCCGCGCGGCGGAGACGTGGCCGTCGAGCACGTCGGTCCGTACGGCCTCGGCGTCGCGCTCGGCCGGGTCGCCGAAGCCGCCGCCGCCACCGGTCATGCAGCGGATCACGTCACCGGCGGCCAGGCGCAGGCCGTTGCACTTGAGGATGCGCCGCTCGTCG
This sequence comes from Sphaerisporangium sp. NPDC049002, assembly GCF_040649355.1. Classification (NCBI taxonomy): domain Bacteria; kingdom Bacillati; phylum Actinomycetota; class Actinomycetes; order Streptosporangiales; family Streptosporangiaceae; genus Sphaerisporangium; species Sphaerisporangium sp. NPDC049002. Next base: position 15,655 of record NZ_JBEZFH010000142.1, read on the forward strand.
GGACGGCCGGGGTTGATGACGATCTCCGGCGGGACCGCGTCGTGCCCGCCGAACAGGCCCCACGCCGGGGTCGACGACCGCTCGAACCACAGTGAGACCGTGCAGTCGTGCAGCACCGTGTACTCCCGGAGCACGCCGTTGCCCCCGCGGAAGCGGCCGGAGCCGCCGGAGTCCGGCCGGATCTCGTACCGGCTGATGCGGAACGGGTAGCGGGTCTCGAACACCTCCACCGGGATGTCCTTGAGCGAGCCGTTCACGTTGTTGATCAGGGCGGTCTCGCCGTCCGAGCCGTCCCAGGCGCCCCAGCCACCGAGGGTGGCCTCCAGGCTGACGTAGTCGCGCCTGGTCCGCGGGTCGGTGCCGGCCAGCAGCACGATCATCGAGTCGCCGTGGCTGGCGCCCGCCACCTTGCCCGGCATCGCCGGAGCGAGCGCCTTGGCCACCATGTCGATGAGCAGCCCCAGGTGGGAGAAGTACCACTGGCAGGCGGCCGGGGCCACCGCGCCGAAGACCGATCCCTCCCGCACCTGGACCGTCATCGGGCGGAAGGACCCGCCGTTGCCGGGCACGTCCGGGCTGACGAGCAGCTTGTACCCGACCCGGCAGGCGGACACCGTCTGGGACGTGCCGCAGTTGATCGGCCCCGTGGTCTGGTCGGCCGACTCGGTGACGTCGAAGTCGATGTCCGAACCGCTGACCGTGATCCTGAGCTTGATCGGGATGGTGGTGCCGAGGTCGATGCCGTCGTTGTCGAGGCAACCCTCCGCGGTGTAGACCCCGTCCGGGATGGCCGCGATGACCTCGCGCTCCAGCGCCTCGGTCTGGGCGAAGATCTCGTCGCGGGCGGCGCGCAGCGTTTCGAGGCCGAAGCGCCGGACGATCTCCTCCAGGCGTGCCTGGCCCATCTTGATGGTGGCGATCATCGCGTGCATGTCGCCGCTGGTCTGGTAGGGGAAGCGCACGTTCGTGGCGATCGTGCTCATCACCCCGGGGACGTCGCGGCCTCCCTCGACCAGCTTCTGCGCGCCGAGCCGCAGGCCCTCCTGGTAGATGTTCACCGAGTCCATCGACCCGCCCGGGTCCTTGGAGCCCACGTCGATCCAGTGCGCCCGGGTGGCGGTGAAGCCGACCAGTTCCTCGTCGACGAAGACCGGCCCGAAGATGGTGACGTCGTTGAGGTGGGTGCCGCCGAGATAGCTGTCGTTGAGGATCCACACGTCGCCCGGCTGCCACACCTCGCGGCCGAACTGCTCCTCGGTCGCCTTGGTGCAGGTCTCCAGGTTGCCCAGGAAGATCGGCAGGCCGGCGGACTGGCCCAGCACCTGGTGCCGGTCGTCCAGCAGCGCGACGACGCAGTCGCCGCACTCGTAGATGATCGGGGTGTAGGCCGATCGGATGAGGGTGGCGTTCATGTCGTCGGCGGCGGCGGCGAGCGCGTTGCGGATGATCTCTACCACGACCGGGTCGACGGTCCTGTTGTCGGTCACGATTCCTCCTGTCTCACAGCGTTTCTCACAGCGTGCCGTCCGTGCTGGTCCGGATCACCAGGGAGCCGATGGGGTCCACCGACACCGAGAAGCCGGGGGGCACCACGGTGGTGGCCGTGCCCTCCACGATGATCGCCGGGCCCTCGAACGCGTGCCCGGCCGCCAGGTCCTCACGGCGGATGAGCGGGGTCGAGCGGCTCTGGCCGTCGAACACGACCTCGCGGAGCCGGTGCGGGAACGCCGTCTCCGTGGCCCTCTCCACCTGCTCGGCGGCGCCCCGGCCGAGGTCGCCGAACGCGGTGGTGCGCAGCGTGACGAACTCGATCGGCGCGCCCAGGTTCGCGTGGCCGTAACGGGACTCGTGCTGCTGCCCGAACCGCTTGGCGATGATCTCCACGAAGTCGTCGCGGGCCGGCTCGCTCGCGTCGAGGAGCGGCACGGTCAGGGTGTACTCCTGAGCGGCGTAACGGATGTCGACCGCGTACTCCACCCGGCGGTTCGGCTCGGGCACCCCCTCGTCGGCCAGCGAGCTCAGGGCGGCCTCGGCCATCGCCGCGAGCCTGGCCGCCATGTCGGCGGTGTCCAGGTCGGCGTCGAGGTGGAAGTAGGTGTCCGAGGCGTCCTTGCGGATGTCGGTCTGCAGCATGCCCCACGCGGAGAACGCGCCCGGGAAGCGCGGCACCACGACCTCGCCGATGCCGAGCTCCCTGGCGAGGAAGACCGCGTGCATCGGACCGGCGCCGCCGAAGGCGACCAGGGTGAAGTCGCGCGGTTCGATGCCCCGCGAGACGGTGATGGTCCTGATCGCCTGGGCCATCTTGGCGTTGGCGACGTCGCAGACGCCTTCGGCCATGGCCACGGTGTCCAGGCCGAGGCCCTGTGCCAGGCCTTCCAGAGCGGTACGGGCCGCGCCGGTGTCCAGCGTGAGCGAGCCGCCGGCGAACCACTCCGGGTCGATGCGGCCCAGGACGAGGTTGGCGTCCGTCACGGTCGGCTCGGTGCCGCCGCGGCCGTAGCAGGCGGGGCCGGGGGTCGCGCCCGCCGAGCGGGGGCCCACCCGCAGGCCGCCGGCCTCCAGCCAGGCGACGGAGCCGCCGCCGGCTCCGATGGTGTGGATGTTCACCACGCTCATCAGCATCGGGAGGCCCTCGATCTTGGCCTCCGGTGAGATGTCCGGCTGCCCGTCGATGACCAGCGACACGTCGAAGGACGTGCCGCCCATGTCCACGCAGATGAGGTTCGGCCGGCCGATCGCGCGGGCCAGCTCGACCCCGCCCATGGTGCCGCCGACCGGGCCGGACAGCAGCGTCTGCAACGGGCGGCGGCGGGCCGACTCGGCGGTGAGGATGCCCCCGGAGGACTGCATGACGTGCAGCGGTACGGCGAGCCCCCGCTCCGTCAGGTTCGTCTCCAGACGCTCCAGGTAGCGTCGCACCACCGGGCCGGTGTACGCCTCGACGACCGCCGAGGAGGTGCGCTCGTACTCCCGCCACTCCTTCGCGGCCTCGTGCGACAGCGAGATCGTGAGGTCCTCGCCGAGCTCCTCGCTCAGGATCTCGCGGGTGCGCAGCTCGTGCGCCGGATCCAGGTAGCTGAAGAGATAGGCGACCGCGATCGCGCCGAACCCGCCGTCGCGGTAGCGCTGGGCCGCCTGCCGCACGGCCTGCTCGTCCAGAGGTTCGAGCTCCGTGCCGCCGGCGTCGAACCGGCCGCCGACCTCGACGATGTCGCGCAGCGGGACCAGCGGCGCCGGCTTGCGGAAGTGCAGGTCGTACAGCCGGGTGCGCGGGCCGCGCGCGATGTGGTAGGTGTCCCCCGCGCCCTTGGTGGACAGCAGCAGCACCTTCACGCCGCGCCGCTCAAGGAAGGCGTTGAGCCCCTGCGTGGTGCCGTGCACCGTGAACGAGATGTCGCCTGGGGAGTCCACCAGGGACTCCAGCGCTGTCAGCACTCCCTCGGTCAGGTCTTCCGGCGTTGTGGACGATTTGCCCACCTGATAACGGCCGGTGGCTTCGTCGTAGCCGATGACGTCGGTGAATGTGCCGCCGATGTCCATGGAGACCCGGAAACGGCTCATCAAGGAGCTCCTCTCTGCAAGGCGTAGCGGTGACCGTAGCTCCGGCGCGGCCACCCGGGATGTGCACGGCGACCACCACATCGCCGGGTCACCGTGCGAGGCGCCCTGCGAGGGCTTGAGGTCCGGCGGGAAACTGGGCGCGCCGTAACAGGGGAGGTAGGCGATGGACGTCGCGGTCGGACCGGGTCGGGCGGATGTGCCGGAGGTGCGAGGGGTCTTCACCGAGGAGGTGGAGAGCCTTCGCGCGGCCCCCGTCTGAGCCCGCGATCACCGGCCCCCCTTGAGCCCGCGTCACCGGCCCCCCGTGAGCCCGCGTCACCGGCCCCCCTTGAGCCCGCGTCACCGGCCCCCCGTGAGCCCGCGTCACCGGCCCCCCGTGAGCCCGCGGCACCGGCCCCGCCTCGCCGATCACTCGGGGGCGCGACGACGGCAAGC